>NZ_JBHSQV010000029.1:0-93496 GCF_042658665.1 Marinicrinis lubricantis | reverse complement strand
GCCATTTCAATTCACCTCGTGTATTTAGAGTGATGCTTAGACAACACCATTCTAACTGAGGGATTTGAATATGGCTCCCTTTATTTTTAGGAGCTCTAGCATTTTACACAATTATACGGACTCAACTTTCTTCTCGAAGGGCTTTTTTGTTACCTTGAAACTGACCTTGTTAATTATTTCCACAAGCTGTACTATAATTTTTAGTTGAAATGTATGATTATGTCGGCATTTGATACTCGGATTTTCTTATATAAAAGTTAATAGAAATATATATCTTATTCTTGGATTATTTTTGAGAGAGTTGCGAGAAGAAAAGCAAGGGAAGTGGTGTCATGAAAGCGAAACGTATTCTATATATTGAAGACAATCTAGAAATCGGACGCTGGGTTCAGGAGGAACTTGAAAAGCGGGGATATGCATTTCGCTGGCAGTTATCCGGTGAAAATGTGGAAGACGAAATACAGGGAAGTGATGTGGTTATTCTCGACATCATGCTGCCGGGACTGGACGGTTTTACGATCGGCCAGCGATTGAAGAAAGCAGCGCCTTCGCTGCCCATCTTGCTGCTGTCCGCCCGAGCAGCTGTCGATGATAAGCTGCAAGGACTGCAGTTTGCCGATGATTATGTCACCAAGCCTTTTCACCTCGATGAGCTGGCTGCCAGAATAGAAGTGCTGCTCCGCCGCAATGGAGCGGGACTCCCGGATCATATAAAGCTTGGGCAGCACATCCTTGTTGATCTTTCTGGACGCACGGTGACCAACGAGCGTACTGGAGAAGAAGTTAACCTGACAGGAAAACAATATCAGATTCTTGAGTGTTTCCTGCGCCATCCGAATCAGATTCTTACGCAAGAGCAAATTTGGGCAGCTGTCTGGGGAGAATCATATATCCATGGAGACAAAGCTCTGTCGGTCCATATTCGCCATCTTCGCAAGAAACTGGAACAAGATCCTGATGAGCCGGAAATCATCCAGACCGTACGCGGCATTGGATATCGGGTGAAAATATGAAGCAGCGCTCCTTTTTTCGACGGTACTTAGTAATTCATTTCCTGAGCCTTGTTTTACTCCCCGTAATGATCCTTATGATGGTAATGGGCGTGCAGCCGTCTTCTGATCCGTCCATGGATACGACACGCAGCATACTCGTTTTGATCGGCCTCATCATTACCACCTTTATTTCAGTTTCAGGGGTGTTTTTTTATCGCCTTCGGCAGCAGCTCATCCGCTTGCAAAAGGCGATGACTGTTCCTGGGGACGGTTCCTGGATTCCAGAACCAATCCCAGAACGTGCTTCAGGAATGAATGAAGTGGATCAGTTGGGGGCTTCGTTTAATCAAATGATTCGGAAACTTCGCGATAGCCACCTGCGTGAGCAAGAAGAAGAATCGCTCAGAAAGCAACTAATTGCCAATCTGTCCCATGATTTACGGACGCCGCTGACCGCTCTTCGGGGGCACGCCTCCAGATTGCAAAGAGAACCTCTCAGCCAGGAAGGGATGGCCTCGCTTACAGCGATTGACCACACGATCACGCATATTAGCGAGCTAATGGATGATCTTTTATCCTATACAATGCTTACATCGGGTAAATACCCGTACCATCCTGAGCCCACCGATATGGTTCGATTCCTAAGAACATCTATTGCAACGTGGTATCCAGCATTTGAGAACGCAGGCTTCCATATAGATGCGGACTTGCCGTTCGATGCGACCTTCTCATGGGAAGTCGATCCGCAATGGATGACGCGCGTGCTTAGCAACCTGTTTCAAAATGTCCTTCGCCATGCGGTCGATGGACGGTTTATCGGTATTGCTGTGGATATCAGGCAAGAGCGGTTCATCATTCAAGATCATGGACCGGGGATGAATGCCCTTTCTGCCAATCGCGGCGCTGGGATGGGACTCACCATTTCAAAGTACATGCTAAATGAAATGGGGCTGCAAGTCCATTTTAGTTCAGATGCGATGGGAACGACCGTCTGGATCGGAAAAAAATTAGACTAAACTTAGAAATAATCTTCCCTGATTTTAGACTTGGTTCGATAAGATGTGAAGCATAACAAAGATAAGGAAGGTGTTATGCTTGCTCATTATCGAACAGTTAACCAAACGCCGTGGATCGCACAATATCCTAAACGGCATTAGCTTTAAAGCGAAGCCCGGTCGCGTGACCGGGTTCCTCGGTCCCAATGGCGCAGGGAAAAGTTCTACGCTGCGAATCCTATTGGGACTTGACCGAGCCACATTAGGGACTGCGCTGATCAATGGCGTGCCATACGCCCAGCTTACCGATCCACTGAAGACCGTTGGTGCCGTATTTGACGGATCAGGAGCACATCGGTTGCGCACAGGGCGAGCGCATTTGAATTGGATTGCCAGATCCGCAGGGCTTCCTCGTTCTCGGGTTGATGAAGTCCTCGAAATTGTAGGGCTTGAGCATGCTGCTTCGAAGAGGGTTGGCAGTTACTCACTTGGTATGGCGCGGCGACTAGGCTTGGCTGCCGCACTTCTCGGTGATCCGGAGATTTTGATATTGGACGAACCTACGAATGGGCTTGACCCCGAGGGAATCCGTTGGATTAGGACGTTTCTCCGTGAACGTGCGGCATCAGGGCACACCGTATTATTATCGAGTCATCTGATGGGGGAAATCGCCGAAACGGTAGACGACATTGTTATTCTCAATAAGGGGCACATTGTGGCAAGCGGTACGATTACCGAGATCGTAGGTTCCTATAAGACATTAGAAGATGCCTTCTTCGCTTTTACCACGAGGAGGGGAATCTCATGAAAACAGCGCTTGCCGCTGAGCTTTCAAAGCTTCTCTCCTTACCGACCATATGGATCGCAGTTGCGGTTGGTATACTGGTTGCGCCTGTAATCGCCGCAATCCGCTCCTTTCAGGAGCTTTCCGAAATCACAAAAGGTGTTCATACAGCGGCCGAATACCCTATCGGCTTGGAAGCGTTGGGGTTCGGTGTTCAGGGTGTTATTATTGTTGGCATTATAGCAATCAGTAGTGAGTACTTCACCGAGAGTGAAGAATCCGGCGGCGGACGCCAGATAACCACCAGTTTGACCGCCAACCCATCACGAATTCGTTTTCTGCTGTCGAAAGCGGCTGCCGTTGCAACGGTTAGCGCCATTCTCGCCATCATCGCGATCACTCTCACAATAATTGTGGTTCAGATCATCCTTGTGGAGCATGCTCCTGCGTTTGGGATTACCGATATTTCCCGGATTATCGGCGTTGTATGCTATTGGGTGCTTACCGCGCTGTTAGCCTTAGGAATGACAATCCTGACACGGCACGCCGCTCTGCCGCTGGCCGTTTTGATTGTGAATACCTCCTTCGTGACCGTGACTTATTTGCTGACCCGCATCACCCCTTTGGCCAACTATTTGCCGGATATGGCCGGAATTCGCATGTTGCTTGAAATCAAAGATACCGGGAGTACACTCACACCGCTTTTGGGCGGTGTAGTCATGGCGGCTTGGGTGACCGCATTGTTGTTCTTTGGAACGATTGCCTTTTGTCGGAGGGATGTATGAGTACGTTAATAGCCCGGACGTATGGCCCAGAAATGTATCGGGCGATCAAGGCGGAGCTGTCAAAGTTATGTTCGCTGCCGATTACATGGTTCACTCTCGGCGGTACCTTTATCGTCAATCTTATGCTGGCTTACGCTTACTCAAACGCCGGATTGCAGGGCTTAACCTCCATACAGAGCACGCTACAAATCGGGTTGGCTTCTGTCAGCTTTTCGCAAGCGGGATTTATGATCTTTAGTATACTGACCGTTTGCTCCGAATATAACGGAGGTCAGATTCGCACAACATTGACGGCCATGCCGCGGCGAGGCATCCAGATTTTCGCGGCGTTATTCGCGCTGACAGTCGTGCTCATCCCTGCTGCATTCGTTGTATCATCTTCTGGAGTTCTGCTAACCCAAATTCTAGTCGAAGATGCTGGGGCTCCTATAGTATGGGTACATCTCGTGTTCACCATGCTGGGAGTAAGCGCATACCTCACGTTGACTGCACTCATCAGTGCGGCACTCGGAGTTGTTCTGCACCGGATGCTTCCTGCGCTCGCTATCATGCTCAGTTATTACTACATAGCGGGTCCGCTTATACGGGATCAAGCAGATTTCGCAAAGTATCTTCCAGATAAGGCAGGAGTTGTGATGTGGTTTCCACAGCCCGATCATGCAAGTGCGCTCACCCCAGTGCAAGGCGGCATCCTTTTGGGTGCTTGGACACTTGCCGCAATTATCATTGCTGCGACAGTATACCGAAAGCGAGATGTATGAGCGATTGATGTTAGTTAATAGGCGAGTTGCACACTATTTGTTTGGAGCGGAAATAACGGATGAGAAGTTCATATGGGATTGCCCTCTCTTTTTTGAGAGGGTATTTTTAACATATGGTACATGAGGTTTAGGTAACGGTCTTGAGTCTGCCATTAGGCTGCAAGAAAACAGAAGATCCTGTCGAAGGTGAAATGAACAAAGATTAATTGGAGGGCAATCATGAGGGAATCGAAGGCACTCGCACGAGCAAAGAGTAACGCTAGAGAAATAAAACGGAACATTTTTGTGTTATATCTAGCTTATAAAGACCCGAGAGTTCCGTGGTATGCTAAGTTATTTGCGATTGCAGTTGTGGCATATGCATTCAGTCCAATCGATTTAATTCCTGATTTCATACCCATTTTAGGTTATCTAGACGATTTAATCTTGGTTCCGCTCGGGATCACAATCGCACTAAAAATGATTCCAACTCCAGTGATAGAAGATTGTAAGGAAAGGCGGAGGACATCCGCAAGAACGGTAAGCCTAAAAATTGGGTGACTGGCACCCTATTTATTTTCATTTGGATTTTATTAGCCGTTTGGATTGGGAGCATGTGCTATCACTTCTTCTCGTGGTGAAATGAACCCTTTTTCATGAACAATAATTTTTAATTCTTCTCTGGATAAGGTCCAGTGATTATTTCTCAATCTGCATGTATGAATTCTTTTTCCATAATATAATCATCCATGATAAATCCGTTGCCGATATCTGCGGCTTCTTCCCGTACGATCTGAAAGCCTTTTTTCTGATATACCGCGATGCTCGATTCATTATGACGATTAACCGTCAGCCAAATATGGCTTAGGTTTCGCTCTATGCACAGCTGCTCCAGGAACGCTAGCGCTCGGCTGGCGTAGCCTCGTCCCCGGTACTCCTTTTTGATATAAAACTTGCTCAGGAACAGTTTTTGTTCTTCTTGTCTTACCGACATATATCCGACAGCGAAGCCATCATGGCTGATCAAGTAATATTCATAGCCCTGATGATGAATCTGATCTGTCATCGCTGAAACGGATTGGAATTTTTCTATCATGTAATCGATCTGCTCCATCGTAATAATGGATACATAGTATTCGCGCCAAATTTCTGCCGCCAACCTAGCAAGCTCTGCGATTTCTTCCGCTGTATTCACGAGTGATATCTTAAGGTTCATATCCTGTGGCCGCCTTTCCGCAATTTCTTGTCTACGCTATTTTAAAAGAATACCACGAATTTGTGCAAATCGTTAGCGCATGGAGATACGGTTGGAAATAAGTCAATCAGTCCGTGAAATGGCATGGCGTGTGCAGGTTTCAAAAGACCAATAATGAATGAAAGAAGCTTATCTTTATTAATGATATAATGGAACATAACATGATGATGCCGCGATATTGGTAGGAGGGAAATTCACATGAATCAGACTAGTAGAAAAAATCATAACAAGGAATTGTCACCGGAACAGCGTGAACAACTTATCACCATATTGAAATCCCGTTTTGAGAAAAACTTGAACCGCCATGAAGGTATGGCATGGGCTGAAGTACAATCTAAGCTCGAAGCGAATGCCGATAAATTGTGGTCGCTGAGTGAAATGGAAAGAACCGGCGGCGAACCGGATGTGGTTGGGTATGATTCTCAGACGGACGAATACATTTTCTTCGATTGTTCAGCAGAAAGTCCTAAAGGACGGAGAAGTGTTTGTTTCGACCATGAAGCGTTGGAATCAAGGAAACAGCATAAACCAGGTGATAGTGCCGTGAATATGGCTGCTGACATGGGCATTGAGCTTTTAACAGAAGCACAATACCGGGAGCTGCAGAAACTTGGAAGCTTCGATTTGAAAACATCGAGCTGGGTCCAAACCCCTGCTAACATTAGAAAACTCGGCGGAGCTCTATTTTGTGACCGTCGCTACGATACGGTCTTTGTATACCACAATGGAGCAGAATCCTACTATGCTGCACGGGGATTCCGAGGCTCGCTGCGGGTCTAGAAAAACGTTAAGAATGTCGTTGCGGCGGGTTATTAACGTTACTTTCATCGTAATAGTATTAAGCAATACACATTCTACGTGGGCACATGCAGGGCTGCTACAAACTGCTCTTCAATGGTGAAGTACTGCTCACTAGTAAGCAGGAACGAAAAAAAGCGAATAGGAAATGAATGCAGAAGTACCCTCTCTTACCACGAGAGGGTACTTTTTTTGTATACATAGAGAATTATAATTTCGACATTTTTACTAATTATTCGTGATTTTTAACTATTTTTACATAGCGTTAATAATTGACGTTTATGATGGAAGAAAAGACCTGAAGGGAGTTGGACGAGGTTGATTACGGCGATTATAGATGTCGGATCGAACACGATTCGTCAAATGGTCTACGAATACTCGAATGACAACTATCGGATCCTGTTTGATCGCAAGACGATGGCGGGACTTGTACATTATGTGAAGAAGAAGCGGATGAATGAAGATGGGATACGCTTGGTTTGCGCGACATTGAATGAGTACTTGTTGATGCTGAGGCAGTCACCGGTTACACTGGACAGCATTCATGTCATTGCAACGGCATCCATTCGCAACATTGAAAATACACAAGAAGTCATAGAAGCGATTTTCGAGCACACCGGTTTACAGGTAGAGGTGATTGAAGGAGAGGAAGAAGCAAGGCTCAGCTATATCGGCGCAGCTCAAAGTGTCCATCTGGAAGATGGCGTGCTTGTGGATATTGGCGGCGGCAGCACGGAAATTGCGGTCTTTCAGAATAAAGAAATTTGTTTTAGCGAAAGTCTCTCCATCGGGAGCTTGAATATGTATGAGAGATTCGTAAAGAAGATTATTCCGGCCGAAGAAGAACGTGAGGCCATAGCAGCATGGGTTCGGTACCAGCTCTCTACCTTGAAGGTGCCGGATTTGGGTCCGCTTCCGATCTGCGGCGTAGGCGGCACGATTCGCAATGCGTATAAGCTGAAAGCAAAACTGAACGAGGATACGGATGAGAAAGACATACTCACCACTGTCCAATTGAGAGAATTGCTTCAACGTTTCAAGAATCACAAGAAGAAGCATATTGGCGCTATTCTCTTAAAGGCACCCGACCGCATTCATACACTGATTCCAGGCATGATCGTCCTGCATGAAATTGCGAATTTTTTCCAAAGTGAGTCTGTTTATATTAGCAGAAATGGCATCCGTGAAGGATTTCTATACGATCGAGTGATCAAAGGAAGGGAAAAGTCGTGAATACGATATATCAAGCGGCAGTAGAAACCCCATATATGCAAAATCGCGAGCTCTCATGGCTCAGATTTAATGAGCGCGTGCTGGAGGAAGCGATGGATGAAAGTGTCCCGCTGTTTGAGCGGTTAAAATTCATTTCAATTTTCACCAGCAATTTGGATGAATTCTATATGATTCGGGTTGGCAGTTTGACAGACTTGTCCTACATGGAGGAAGAGCATCGGGATACGAAGACGGGCTGGACAGCACAGGAACAATTAAAACATATTTTCTCGGCAACTGTCCCGTTGTATGAGAAGCGAAATGCTGCATTTGCACAAATCGAGAAAGCCTTGCAGCAACATCAGATTTATCGGATCGGAATGGATGATCTTGACAAGCTGGAGAAACGGCAAGTCGAAGCCTACTATGAACAATACATATACCCTGTCTTGTCCCCGACGGTTGTTGATTCTCATCATCCGTTTCCGCATTTGATGAACAAAGTACCGTATGTGATTTGCAGCTTCGAGGACAAAAAACATACACTGGGGATTATTCCGGTGTCAGCGGCGTTGCCGGCATTCATTACCGTTCGAGAGGAACCTTTTCGCTACATATTAACCATTGATGTCGTAAAGGGTTATGCAAGCCAGCTTTTTCACATGTATAAGCTGCAAAGCGCCAATCTAGTAGCAGTCACCCGCAATGCTGACATTTCTCCGGATGATGAACGGCTCGAATATGATGATGACTTCCGCCAGCTCATGAAGGAGACGTTAAAGAAACGCGCTCGATTAGATCCGGTTCGGCTAGAGGTGCAAGGGGTGCTGCCCAAATCCGTTGAAAAAATATTTCGTGAAAAATTACAGCTGGGTCCCGACCAGATTTTTGGGAGCATGGCTCCCATCGTGATGCAATATCCGTTCGACTTAATCCAGCGCATGCCGGAATCGCTGCAGAACGAATGCCTGTATCCGCCTTTCAAAGCTCACAATGCGATGGAATCGCAGCCTTATCTGTCCATGACCGAGTGGTGTCTGAAAGAGGATGTGTTGCTGTTTTATCCCTATGATTCGATGGAACCCTTCTTGCAGCTTTTGAAGGAAAGCGCGGAGGATCCTCATGTGGTGTCGATCAAATTGACGGTCTATCGATTGGCCAAGCATTCGCAAGTCATTCAATACTTATGCCAAGCTGCGGAGAATCATAAGGAAGTCGTTGTGCTTATTGAATTGAAGGCCAGATTCGATGAACAAAACAATATTGAATGGGCCGAACGGCTTGAGGAAGCAGGCTGCCAGGTGATATTTGGCGTGGAAGGCTACAAGGTGCACAGCAAGATTTGCTTGATCACACGCAAAGACAGGAATACGATCCGTTATATTACGCATATCGGAACTGGAAATTTCAATGAAAAAACAGCAAAACTGTACTCAGATATTTCAATTATTACCGCCCAAGAAGAGATCGGCAGAGATGCAGATGCCTTCTTTAAAAATATGGCCATCTCCAATCTGGAGGGGCACTATGAGCATTTGCTCGTTGCGCCCCATCATTTTAAGGAGCCCTTACTGCAATGTATTGACCGTGAAATAGAGAAATCTAGGCGCGGGGAGCCCTGCCGCATTGTGATGAAATCCAATTCTCTCACAGACAAGGAAATTCTCGAAAGGCTGACCGCGGCCTCTAACGCAGGGGTACCCGTCATGCTCATCATTCGCGGGATATGCTGTCTGCTACCGGGGATTTCAGGACATACGGAGAATGTAGAAGTTCGCAGCATTGTCGGCCGCTTTCTCGAGCATTCGCGTATATTCTGCTTCGGTACGGATGCGGACTGCACGATGTACATCTCTTCAGGCGATTTAATGACACGCAGTACAAGCCGTCGTGTCGAGATTGCTTGTCCGGTCAATAACCCCCATCTCAAGCAGCGTATTCTGCACATCTTAAAACTCCAATTGGAGGATAATGTGAAGGCTAGGCGTTTATCGAGCAATGGCCGGTTCGAGAATGTCGCGGTATCTTTCGGTACAGAGCGGGTAGACAGCCAGAAACAGCTTGTCGACGAATCGTCGCATGTGATGAATCGTCAGATTCGCGGACAACGCAGCTTCTGGCACAAATGGGTCCAAAATTGGCTGCAGTAATTCGGGGGAAAACATGTCCATGACAAACAAGTATTATGGCTCACGGCTCCATAAGCCTATAAGGAAAATAATAGTTAATATGCATAGGATGGCCGATATCATAAAAGCAGCATAAATGAAAGTCCAAAATACTTTATAAAGTGACTTTTGTAAAAATCGCTTGATCTTCATCACCCACGTTTTAAAATTTGTATCACTTAAATCAATTTCATAATACTTCAGCAGCTTTAATCAAGACTACATGTTGTATCGAACGGTTCAATCGATCAATATGTAGTGACAAATTCAGTATTTAGATCATTTATGAAATGGATTCACTTATATAATGCAATTCAAATTCACTAGGTTTCGCTTATATTTCTCAGCTCATACGAAAAAAGCATCCTAAATGAAGCAAGGATGCTTTTTTCAATTACTTTTTCCCAAGGTACGGCTTCTTTTATGTTGCTATTCAAAAGGGATCAGTTCATATCCTTCGCGTCCGAAGGCAGATGATAGACGAGCTGAAGATAATCGTTCACTCGGTTATCTTCGTCCATCGGATACGGATAACCAAAATGCTCGGATACCGTATGTGCCGATTCCCGGAACAGCTTCCCCATTTCAAATAAAGCCTGCCAGATCAGCTCGTAATTCCCGTCTGCAAATGTCCGAACAAATGCATCCCATTTCGGCGGTTCGAGGCATTGTTCGAAATATTTGCCCTCTTTGCCGGGCTCGACCTGAAACCCCGTAGCTGCGCCAATATACCACGTAAGCATACGCATCAGCATATCCCGCACGGGTCCCTCATACATCCGCATGGCATATGGCAGCTGTCTACGCCACAACCCTTTGGCAACGTACGTGCTCACCCACCAAAACTCGTTGCAGCAATGGTAAAATTGAACGTCCGTTGGAGGAGCCGGCAAATAATCGCGATTACTTGGCGGCGGCAGGTGTCCGAATCGTCCATCCTTATCCATCCATACGATGGTCTGGCTGTCATGGTCAAAGCGGTCTAATTGATCGATCTGATACCAGGTTAGGTCGATTCGGTTTCCATCCGTAAACAGCATCAGAAATGCGAACTTATCAAACCGCTCCGCATGAGGATTATCCATCTTGTCCGGAGTCTGCATTATCAATATGTCGCCAAAATGAGAGATCCAGCTCTGATCCTGGACGAAGTCATTCACGGAATCCACCAAATAGACGATATCGTAATCTTGAAACAAATCTTTCGGCGCTTCCGGGTTTGCCCTTGAACCGTTCAATAACACGGCTCGGATTCGTTCATCATGCATCGCAAAATCACAAATGAGCTGCATCATTTCGCGTTCATTTCGCATACACGCGTCACTCCTCTTGATTTTTCATTGCTTCGCAAAACTGGAAACAGGAGGAGGCCCTCGGGCATCATATGGTTACAGCTTGTTCATTTCTTTTTTCATGAATTGCTCACCTACCCCTCTTCAAGATCACTTTGTTATACTATAACACCGGCTAACACACAGGGTTAAGCTTAAATTCGATGGATAGGAAGATACATGTTAAGCATGACATGAACTAACTTTAACAGATCTTGCAAACGCCTTATAATTATGGTTATACCTCTAGCTAAAAAGGAAGTGTGAATCAATGAATATAGAAATGGTGATGCAGGAGCTTGAAGCACTCGGCAAGGAACGACTCAAGAAAATGTACATGTCCAATGGCGCACGCGAACCGCTTTTTGGTGTGGCAACGGGCGCAATGAAACCCATCGCCAAGAAGATCAAAATCAATCAACCGTTAGCTGAAGAGCTTTACGCCACGGGAAACTATGACGCGATGTATTTTGCCGGCATCATTGCCGATCCGAAAGCGATGACTCCAGCGGACTTTGAGCGTTGGATGGACGGAGCTTATTTTTACATGCTGTCCGATTATGTGGTTGCGGTCACTTTAGCAGAGACCGATATTGCACAGGAAGTGGCAGATCAATGGATCGCAAGCGGAGAAGAGCTGAGAATGTCGGCAGGATGGAGTTGTTACTGCTGGCTTTTAGGCAGTCGGCCAGACCATGAATTTGATGAACATAAAATCGCGAGTATGCTTGAGGTTGTAGAAAAGACGATTCACGATGCTCCCGAACGTGCGAAAGCTTCGATGAATAATTTTATTTACACGACAGCGGTATCCTATTCGCCGCTCCATGATAAGGCCGTCGAGACCGCGAAGGCCGTTGGCCCGGTAGAAGTCAAACGAGATCATAAAAAAAGCAGCATCCTGCTCGCTTCTGAAAACATTCAAAAGGCCATGGACAGAGGACAGCTTGGCTTCAAACGCAAATATGTAAGGTGTTAAATACGCGAGCTTATACCGCTTATCGGAGCCATCGGATGATATACTTATCCGTTTCCGAACAGAAAATTGAAGAAAAAAGGGGCCTTGAGCCCCTCTCTTGGTTTGAAATCTATATAAACATCGTGTGTCTTAACATAAGGCAATATTGCAGCCGCTCAGTATGCAAGAATTCTCCTCCTTCATAGATCGGCAAATACCAAAAATTCTCCTCTTACACTGACTCTCCGTGACATGGCACGTTTCGGTCTGCTTTATTTAAACCAAGGTATGTGGAACCATCAACAAGTAGTTGCAAGGACCTGGATTACAGAATCCATTTCGGCACACTCGGGTTCTTATGGATATCTATGGTGGCTGCGTGAGGAAGATGGAGTCTTTGTATACTTTGCTATGGGAGATGGCGGGAACATCCCGGATAAAGACATTGTCGTCGCAATTGCCTCCCACTTCGATATGCCTAAACGAGAATTTCCATTGACGCGAATGATGTTTTGATAGAACATATTTAGTAGAATCTGGATCGTTCGCGGTCCAATACACGTTAAAGGAGACACTCTCGATATGTTAGATCAAACTTTAATTCGTAGATTGAAAGAAACTTTAAAAACAGGCATCGAAAACCGTGAAGTTGCCGGCGCCAATTTACTGCTGATCCAAGAGGGCAATGAGATCTTTTATCATGAAGACGGTTTAGCGGATCGGGAAGCCAAGCTTCCCATCCAACGTGACACCCTCTTCAGGCTGTACTCCATGACGAAACCAGTTACTGCCGTGGCTGTGATGATATTGATGGAACGCGGGCAGATTGATTTGTTTGATCCTGTAAGCAAATTTCTGCCCGGATTTAAAAATCAAAGAGTCGAAGAAAACGGCCGATTAATTCCGGTAGATCGAGAAGTCAATGTATATGACCTGCTTTCCATGACTTCGGGATTGGTTTATGGAGGTCTTGGCATGGCTGGACGGGAAACCGAGGCCTTATTTCAAGAAATCGATCGCAGATTGTTAACCGATTCGCCGCTGAGTACATTAGAGATCAGCAATCGATTAGGTCAGTGTCCACTAGCGTTTCAGCCGGGATCCTCTTGGGCGTACGGCACCTCAGCCGATGTGCTCGGGGCAGTCGTCGAAGTGGTCAGCGGCATGCGTTTTGGACAATTTCTGCAGAAGGAATTGTTCGAACCGTTGGGCATGAAAGATACCGGATTCTGGCTGCCTGAAGAAAAGCGCATACGCTTGGCAAAGACGTACCAAAACGACGAGAATGGCGATTTGATGCTCTATACAGGGAATAATCTCGGCATTGTTCATCAGATGGACCGTGATCCGGCATTCGAATCGGGCGGAGCCGGCCTCGTTTCGACGATTGATGATTATGCTAAATTTGCTACTATGCTGATCAATCAAGGCCATTTTAACGGTGTTCAAATTTTGCAGCCGAGAACGGTCCATTATTTCTCATCGGCAACCCTTCATGCAGACCAGCAAAAAGCCTTTGATTCGTGGCATACACTGCGGGGACACAGCTACGGCAGCTTAATGCGCGTCATGACGGATTGCAAGAAAGCTGGTTTTCTGGGCAGTCCGGGCGAGTATGGATGGGACGGCTGGCTGGGAGCTTATTTCTGCAATTGTCCGCAGGAAAAGCTGACTTTCCTGTTCATGATCCAGAAGAAGGACGCCGGAACAACCGCTCTGACTAGAAAGCTGCGGAATATTATATTCAGTTCGTTACAATAGTCATTTGAACAATTAAACACCGTCACATGGGAGCGATGAGCTCCCTTTTCTTTGTATAAACCTATGAAGGGAATAAGCAATATTTTAGCAGAATTCAGCAATATTCAAGAGGAATGATGATCATCTATCCAACTACTATGAAAGAAAGGCTCTTTAGCTCCACCCATCATAGAAATCTAATAAAAGGAGTCGTTTATGGATATTCATTCTGTTTTCAACGAATTTCCTTTGGAGGGGTTTTACTTTTTAAGTAGAATGTGATCTATAACGCAATGATAAGCAAGTGAAGAATAAAATCAATATTGTTATTGGTTTATTGGAAATGAGTGGAATAACATATGAACAAGATTCTCATCATAGGAATTGTAGCTAGCGGCAAGACCACATTGGCAAAACGGATATCAGAAGAATTACATGTGCCTTGGTATGAGCTGGATTGCATCGTACATCATCAGACTGCGTCAGGGAGATATAAACGCACGGCCGACGAGCAGGTTGAAGTGATCATGGAGATTGATCAAAGCGGCCCATGGATCTTCGAAGGTACCGATCGAGAATCCTATCAATGTCTCTATGATATGGCCGATACCATCATATTCTTAGATACTCCGCTGTGGAAGCGTAGAATAAGAATCCTCACTCGATTCATAAAACAAAGGCTCGGGATGGAAACGAGTCACTATAAACCTACGATGCAGATGCTAAGGATGATGTATCGATGGACACGAGAGTTCGAAAGCAGCAGAAGCCTTTTTGAAGCTAAACTGCAATCATATCAGCATAAAGTAATCCGCCTTCGTGACAACTCAAGCTTACATTTTTTGACGGAGCATGCAAGGAACTGATCAAGTCGACACTTAACAGCAAATGAATAACTAATCTTGACATCAAAAAGAGGGGGCTTTCATCCCCCTCTTCCTATTTTCCTCTCATTGGTTTATTGACCGGCCGCTTGTTTTATGGACTATACACCTGCAAATTGCTGTATTCGGCGATAAGCGGGGCCATCTGCCGAAAACCCAGCTTACCTCCTCCCAGCACTGAACCGAATTCCGTGCCGTCATCCGTCCAATCGAGCACCGGCAATTCATTGATTCTGAACTGAATGTGCCCTCCTTGCTTGATCAGGAGCAGCCGGTAAGGCTGCAAGCAGTCCGCCGTCCCGGGAATCGGGTCCGCTCCTTGTGTGACGAGATGAAATCCGTAGCTTTTCCGCAAATTGCACGTATGAAACTGACGCTCCTCCGGCCACATGCGGCGGAAATAAGACAAGTGGTAGGCGTTGATATCTCCGTGATGATATTGATCATAGATGCCTGCCCGAGGTGCAAGTAACGGATCGAACAAATCCTGCCCCTTATCGCCGCGGGCTGAGAAGAATAAGATCGCCAATCCCGGCTCGCGAATCGGAAGGAATTCCCACGACACCGCATAGTCATCGCCGCACTCATAAGGAGCCCAGAAAACCAAATTTGCGGCTTGCCCTTCCTCGGGGGAGCGCACACTTTCTAACCGCATTCGCTTTAACGGGAAAGTGACTGCACCATCGCCTTCCATTCGAAATGATTTAACGTCCTCCGCGTTCGCTAAAGCATTCTCATAACGCAGCATCCACCCTTCCGGAATCAGTGAAGGTTTATCCATCTGCGTATACACCCTCTTCCTCCTTAAGGTAGTCTGTGATCAGCGTCAGTGCGATGATCGTATTGAGCGACCATTGGGCAGCTTCATTCGTATTGATCCAGTCGATTTCCTGAATGTCTCTCACTTGCTTGACGTTTACCGCATCCTTCTGCAGATCGACTTTCGCATATGGATTCCCGAGCAGGATCGACCACACTTTCTCCGCTGTCTCCTGATCGCGTCGATAATAAGCGCCATACGCCGCAATGCCCGCACTGAGCACGGGATGTTCGAAGCGCTTCGTGCTGATCGCGCTATGCGTCAACTGATCCTTCTGCTCCTGCGTCATATTGTAATAAACGCCGAACTCGGCTAGCATCTCCGGCCACTCAGGATCCTGAATCATATCCGCGAGCTCGAACCATACCTGAGGTCCGCCCATACTTATCGCCAAATGTCGTCCCCAGTTATCATCACCCATCGGCGACAAACGACCGGTCTTCGGATCGTAGCCATAGGTTGGACCGGAAATGAGCCGATAATTGGCTTGCTTGATGCACTCAATGCCGGTTAAAATTTTGTCCCGATAAGCAGTATCCTCATACCGTTCCCAGCGCGTCATCCAGTTCGAGCTGAACGCCGCCCAATCTGGGCCGACACGAATGTGTGTCGGATGCTCATCCTTCGGGAAGTAAGCCCGCATCGGGTCAAGCTGTACTGTTGCGAAGTCCGCATCCTTCACTTCATCCATTTGATCTCCAATCCGTTCATCGGCAGTCAAATAATAGTAGTAGCGATGCAGTCCAGCCATCGCGATCCGCGCTTCCTTGCATCCACAGCCCCAATGCACGACGTTATGCCGTGAGCCTAGACCTGCATATTCTCCGAAATGATAAACGTCCACTTCACTCGTATGGCGGGTCATCGCTTCCGCCATGCGGAAGATGTCCTCGCGTCCCGTGCGTAAAAACATGACCCACAGCCACATATTCGGTGCGAGCTCGGTATTTTGCCATGCGCAGCCTCCCAAATCGTAATTCCATACATGCCGTACAGGGTCATAGCTGTGCATGAAGTCTCCATAGTCCCAGAATCCGTACCAGCGCCGCTGTTCAACTTCATTTTGGTAAAAAGCAATGATACCGTCCAGGCGATCTTCAAGCTGTTGTCGAAGTGGCGTACTTCGATCAGGAAGACCCCAGATGCCGAAAGCACCCGTATCTCGATAATAGGACGGTTCGCATACGAGGAGCGGCGGAGATTCAAGCTGCTCCTGCATGAGCTGCAGTTCTTCCGACCCTGGCGTACGCGAAGTACACCATAACGTAAGCTCATTCGTATTGGCGATCCCGTACGGCGTGGCGCGCAGCTCCTCGGCACCCTCGTAGGACGATTCAACATGCGTCTCGGTGTCATAATGCCGCAGATCCATTGCCTGCGCGTCCGGCGACCAAAACCATGCAGTGAACTCCGTTTCTGCTTGAGCCATGCCCTTGATCTCCATCCCGGACGGATACTTTCTCCAAAAATGGCGAATCCCCGCTGCCAATCCTCCGCCTCTGCTGCCTACATACGTAAGTCCGCCTGCTCTATGTCCTTCCGCTGCTTTCAGCCAGCTGCAAACCTGCTTTGTCCGTTTCCAAATACGATAATGATCCGCGGTTTCCTGTACGATTTTGAAATCATCCCACGTGGCCGAGTCATCTAATAAACCAAGGAAAAATGAATCCTCCTCCGAGTCCATTTGGATCATTTCACCCGCTGTTTGCCGTATGTACAGCTCTCGGTATTTCCCGCCCGTTCGTCTGGTGTGAAGGGTTTTCGGTGACTCGCTGAATACACCTGTATCGCCAACGATCCGAACGTGCCGGTTATACAGCTCACCCTGCATCGGAACGGCAAACGATATGCCAAGCCCTTTGAGGCCATCCTCGTTAGGATTACCGTCATAAAACATGGTGTGGACGATACGGATCGATTCGGTCCCTGCATAAAAATACAGCCTGATACAAAATGGAATCCATTCCCGCCTGCCCGCAGATGCCGATGCCTGGTGTCTGCCGTCCACCTTTAAAACCGCTCTTACGGGACCATTTTGTTCCACCTTCACACTGTAAATATGCCCTTCAAACCTCTCCTCTCGTCTGATTACCTCGCCAGACACCGCTTGCGTTTCCTCACCCAAGCATACGAGCTTTCCACCCGTGCAGACAGTTTCGCCATCCCGAACGATACTGCGGATGACTGGACCGCCTTGCTTTGCCAAAGTACAGACGATCAGCCCCGTATCCACTACGATGGTTTCGTCTGTTTCTCGTACGGTCACTTGCTTATCCAGTGTCAGAGGTTCTCCTCGGCTAACCTCAAACTCCGTTTTCCCTTCCGGACATATAGCCGCATGTGCCGACCATTTTATGCTGCCGTCCGGCCAATACGCCGTCGCCCAGCTTTGCATCGGAATCATATTCGTGCTTCCATCATTTAACCGAAGCTGTGGCAGTTCCTCCCGCTTCAGATCCCCTTCGCTCCACGGAATGCCCCAAGTAACACCTGTTGAATCGATCAATTGCTTTTTCAAAGGACGCAGCTTCACCATCATTTTATCCGTTGGATTGCTCATGACTTACCATCTCCTTTGGTAGCCATTGTAGAGGGCCCTGAAGTTTACAGCAATTAGACTTTTTTGCGGCCATTCCTTCAACATTAGGCAAGCTTATTCTTAACGGTTGTTCCAGCCTCGCAAAAGTAGAGAAGTTTGCTATACTTTGATTTCGTGCTTTCAAATGAGAAAAACTCCTATCGGAGTCATTCGAGGAAGAGTGACCGCGTTTTAGTGAAAGCTTTTATCGCAGGCAGGAAAGTTTAACCCTTTATTACTTTAATGAAGTTAAACATTCCTATGTGGTAAAAAAAGACGCTCTCTCCCCTTATAAATCAGGGAAGAGAGCGCCTCGTGAATTTCATTATATTATCGTTTCGTATGCCTACATCTTGGAACCGCAGTGACCGCAAAATTGGCTTGAAGGATTCGCTGCTTTTCCGCATTGTCCGCAAAACCTTTTGACCGGAATGCCCATTTGGGCCTGAGGTTGAACCTGCGAGGGATGCCCGGATCCCATAGCGATTTTCTGCTCCTTCACAAAAGAAGTAATGATGACCACAATGGATGCGATGAGTGCAAGATAGATCCCGATGCCGGGACTGACATCTATCGGTCCGTAAAAATAATCTTGTGCATGATCCTCCTCAACGGCTTTAAGAATAAACATCCATGCCACCGAGAAAATACCGGAAATCATCGATAAAACAAGTCCAAGCATCCGTTTGTTATGGAACACTAGAATAAGCACACCAATTGCTGGCAGGGCTAAAAATATCGTTCCAATCATTTGAGCCTCTTCATCTGATTCTGCTGTTAATAGTTGGATCGGTGAATCGATGCCCTCATACCCTATAAACTCAATAATCGCACGGTACGAACCCTGCACATCAACAACTGGCATGAAAAAGCAAATAATTAATGCAGCCGCCGCAATCATTTTTATTACTTTTGCCGGATGATTCAAGTTGATAAGCCCCCAATAAGATCAGTATGTACAGTAACACCAAACTACGATTAGTTCATTTATCCTAATCGTCCTCTTTGATTATATGATCTATGTAAATATTTGTCGATAGATTCACGCAATCCAGGAAAAATAAAAAGCCTGGCAAGCGCCGGACCTTAAACTATCGATAGATGGTGGATTATGGTAAAATATTCTTATGCGCAACACAACTTGTGGTGGCATAGGCTCCCTCCGGAAAGGAGTTGATGCCTATGGAGATGGCTCTTCTTCTGTTAGGTACTCTGATCGCACTGGGTCGACTGATCATTGCGTTTCTGGAATACCGCATGAAAAAGAAGTAACCCGCCACAGGTTGACGGCCTAGCGGGCTAGCTTCATCCTTGAACACTATGGGAGGGAGTTCCACCCAAGTCAAACGTTGTGCGGGAGACGGTGGCCGCCGTCTCCTTTTTCTATTTTTAGCATATCACAGGAAGAATATGCCTTACAAGGGACGCGCGAGCTTTCCAAACCTAATATGATGCATATTTACCAAAACAAAGCGAGGAACAATGAATATGAGAACCTCTCATACATTTATAGAACATATACAGCACTGGGCACGAGCATACGACCGTAACGGGTATTTGAACGGATCGATTCTCGTTGCCTCCCATCAACAAGTCCTGCTTCAGGAAGGCTTCGGTATGGCGAATTGGGAACATCGGGTACCGAACACTTCCAAAACAAAATTTCGTATCGGCTCTTTGACCAAAGCCTTTACGGCGATGTGTATTTTCCAGCTGCATGCAAGCGGCAAACTCCATATACACGATGAGATCGGAAAGTATCTGAAGAATTATCCGAACGGGGATCAGATCACAATTTACCACTGTCTGACAAATAGCGCAGGCATTCCGAATTACACGAGTTTTTCGGATTTTTGGTTCCGTACCATGAGATTGCCTATGACGTTAGATCAGCTGATCGATTCCTTCAAGGGGCTGGAACTGGAATTCACTCCCGGCAGTCAATTCGCCTATTCATCGTCTGGCTACGCTTTACTGACCCAAATCATTGAAATCGTATCCGGCATGCCGTATCCATCCTATATTCTCGAACATATATGCCGCCCTTTAGGGATGAAGCATACCGGCTG
This sequence comes from Marinicrinis lubricantis, assembly GCF_042658665.1. Lineage (NCBI taxonomy): Bacteria > Bacillati > Bacillota > Bacilli > Caryophanales > Paenibacillaceae > Marinicrinis > Marinicrinis lubricantis. The sequence continues at coordinate 73,387 of NZ_JBHSQV010000029.1, read as the reverse complement.
CGATGACGGCAGCGAGCTTATATCCGGACTGGCCAGCGGATATTCCTATTGGGAAAAGCCTATACATGCCGCTTATGCGGACATGTCGTTTCCCTTAGGAGGATACGGGATGTACTCTACGGTAGAAGATCTATATATCTGGGATCAGGCCTTAAGATCGAATGCATTGATCGATGGAGAGCTGACCGATCTCATGTTCACCCCATACAAAGGATCTTACGGGTGCGGCTGGATGGTCTCTGATTTTCTTGGCAAATCTTGCATTCACCATTTTGGCGATATTAGCGGTTACTTTAGTGATTTTCTTCGGTTTCATGACGAGCAAGTGACGGTCATTTTCCTAAGCAATATGAATGTGACACCCGTTTCACATTTAAGCAGAGAATTGGCCAAGATCGTCTTTGGAGGACGTGCCGCTCTGCCTGTCGAAGCTAAGGCCATTCCAATGACGTTCACTGAATCCTTCATTGGAAGCTATCGGGCACATGATGAATCATTCGTTGTATCGGTTAATGAAAAAAATGAAGCGCTGTATGTCACCGTTCCTAAAATGTACGGGGTCATGTATAAGTTCAAGCTTATCCCCGTTTATCAAGACTCGAGTAAGACGGCCTTTGTCACTGAAATGATCCATGAAACGCTCGTGATCCACTATGCAGGTTCCGGAGAAATCACAGGTGCCGATTATACCGATTTTCATGGCAGGTCACATAAGCTGCATAAAGTTTGTTAGCTGCTATTGTTACAGTATACTTTCTCCTCAAAATGTAAGTTGGATCGTGAAGCATGGTTAAGACGCGGCATAATAGACCAGGATATAATAAATCCATTACACAGTCTGTCCGCTGTTCAATCCGGACGAATACCGTTATACTGATGAGAAAACACTAAATTAGCATGAACTGTAAAAAGGAGCACAACCATGTACAATTATAAATTAACCATTCAATATGACGGCGGACGCTACAAAGGCTGGCAGCGTCTTGGCGACAGTGATAATACGGTTCAAGGAAAAATTGAAAAAGCGTTGTCCGTACTCGTCGGTCACCAGGTCGAAATCATTGGAGCAAGCCGGACGGACGCGGGAGTTCACGCACTTGCACAGATAGCCAACTTCAAGATCAGCGAACCGATCGCAGAATCGAAAATGATGAATTTCTTGAACCACTATCTTCCGCCAGATATCTGCATTACCAGGGTGGAGCTGGTCGACGATCGTTTTCATGCACGCTACCATGCGAAGGACAAGACCTACCTGTATAAGATTTGGAACGAAGAATACAGCCATCCTTTTATGAGAAAGTACAGCATGCATGTGAAGAAGAAGCTGAGCCTTGAGGAAATGAAAAAAGGCTGCCAGTATTTTATCGGAGAGCACGATTTCACGGTTTATTCCAATGCCAAATCGAACAAAAAAGACATGGTGCGAACCATTTATTCGATGGATGTTGAAGTAAGCGATGGATTCATCCAGTTTCGTGTATGCGGCAACGGTTTTCTGTACAATATGGTTCGGAAAATGATCGGGACCTTGATCGAGATTGGATTAGGTGAAAAGAAGGCAGAGGAAATTCCCGCCATTCTTCAGTCAAAAGAACGACGCCAGACCGGCGGAATGGTTGACGCATGCGGACTGTATCTGGAAAGGATCAACTTTCAATAAACATTTGGGACGAGGTTTATCAACCTGCGTCCCTTTTTATTGCATCAGAAATTCATCGCTACATTCTACAAAGTGAAATGGAATGAAGTGAGATGATCAAGAAGTAGTTCACCACAACCCTTGCGGCTGTCATCTGCTTGATTTTCTGTGCGGTCATCTTTGTTCGACATATCAAGGAAGTATGGTAAATTCAACGGTTGTTCAGGAGAAAAGATTTATAGACTATTTATAGATAAAGATTTTAATAAATGATTAACAAGTTTGTAATTATATGGTATAATATTACTGAATTATAAGGAAAGGAGGTAAGGTAAGCCCCCATCTTGTAAGCGCTTAATTCGAGGTGTAATTAACGAAGAAGAGGAGGAAAAAAGTATGATGAAGAAGATTCTCTCTCTACTGACAGCGATTGTCCTTACGTTAACACTGACACCAACGATCGAAAAAGCAAGTGCTGCAACGGTGCAAGATCATGGATTGTACAAAATTATTAACCGGCACAGTGGACAAGCCCTAGAGGTCTATAATTGGTCGCACGACAACGGCGCGAATGTTTCCCAGTGGGAAGACCTCGGCGGTGACAATCAATTATGGCGTTTCGTCAGCGTAGGCAACGGCTATTATCAAATCATCAATGCCAATAGCGGACGTGCCCTCGAGGTATTTGAGTGGTCTACAGCCGATGGTGGAAATATCGTTCAATATCAAAACTTGAATAATGCGAATCAGCACTGGAGGCTGGAAGACAGCGGCGGCTATGTACAGCTGAAAAACCGTCACAGCGGAAAAGTCGCTGAAGTATATAATTTCTCTCAAGAACTTGGCGCCAACATTACTCAATGGACGGACCACGACGGAGCGAACCAGCAATGGACTTTGGTCAAAGTTTCTCCTAGCTCCACTACCGTCAATTCGACGATTGTCGTGGGTGCTGGACAAGTATTCGACGGTCAAGGCAGAACCTATATTGCCGGCTCGGCCTTAGGTGACGGCAGCCAAAATGAAAATCAGAAGCCTGTCTTCCGTCTGGAAGATGGCGCAACGCTTAAAAACGTTGTGATCGGTTCTCCAGCCGCTGATGGAATCCATACCTACGGCAATGTGAATTTATCCAATATCGTTTGGCTGGATATCGGTGAAGATGCTTTAACCATTAAAGAATCGGGAACGGTCACACTGAATGGCGGAGCCGCTTATAACGGCAGTGATAAGGTATTCCAAATCAATGCGCCGAGTACATTCAATCTGTACAATTTTGTCGCGAATAATGCGGGCAAGCTAATCCGTCAAAATGGCGGCACCACGTATACCGTTAACGTCCATATCGATAGCTGTGACATTTCCGATATGGATGAAGCGATTTTCAGAACAGACAGCAGTTCCAGCAGTGTCACCATGACGAATACAGTGTACTCCAATGTAGGAGACAAATGGATCGTCGTACAGCACGTGACGGAACACAACAACACGGAATATTAAAAAGCAGCTTCAAAGCTAAAGCCCGTTGGAATGACTCCGGCGGGCTTTTCCAATGGCTCTTCCCGAATCCATATAACACCGCTCTACTGCTCCGCCTTCTTACCCATTCCATGTCATGTATATAACTTCGGCTCTCCACATTCCTTACCCGCCCGAGTGTGCTATACTTTTATCGAATTGATCGAAATCTTCACTTATAGATCCCTTTAACGCTTGAAAGGTTTGAATTCGCATATGTTTATGTTGCAGCTTATAGCCATGATCACGATGACGATCGATCATATCGGCATTTTATTCTTTCCCGATGAAGAGGTGTGGCGAATCATCGGACGCTGTGCCATGCCGATCTATCTCTATTCACTCGTTCAGGGATACAGGCTGACTCGTTCGTTCAACCAATACACGATTCGATTAGGCCTGATCGCACTCATAGCCCAGCCGTTTTATATGGCGATGCTCGGCGGGTACCAGATCAATATCATCGGAACCTTCTTATTGATTCTTCTGCTGTTTCGGATACTCGATTCAAATCGATCATTTGAAATCAAAGCCGTTCTATTCGCTTGCGTGTTTTTGGTCTTGGAAATCCTCTCCTTTGACTATGGAGCTTATGCCCTCCTATTAGGTCTCATTTATCGTTATGTGCCGGTGCCATGGATGATGGCGGCTTGCCATGCGGCGCTAAATGTTCTCGTTTGGATGAATGATTCGAACATCATCCGCATGTACAGTACGTTCGGTACGCTTCTCATATGGCTGTTTGCCTTCGGCACATTTGGGCGATTCCAATCTATTCGGCTGCCCGCATGGCTTTGGCGCTCCTTTTATCCGGCACATCTCTTTATCCTCGTGCTGATGAGCATTGTTTTGACATATTAACCATTGACCATCTATTCGGCTATTCTCCGTCATCATCGAAAAACAATGCTCCTCTGCTTTCTTAATGTTTCCTGTTTCCACACCGGACTCAACGGTACGAGAGCAATCCCCTTTTTTTCTACGATGCAACTTCCACTTACAATAGATATCCTCATTTACTAAAAAATTACATGGATTTAACAATAAACAAATGTTCTCCCGCTATAGTCAAAGATAGATTTAAACCTATTTTTGGATTTAAGAAGGGAGTTCACTTCATGCAGCAAAAAAGATGGTTATTATTCGGATTATTAGTCATGATCGCTTCTTTAGTCATCGCATGTGGAAACGAAAAGAATGAAGGGGAGAAAGAAAACAACAACACAGCGGGTGCAGCAGGTGATGTTACGGAGAACGTATCGATCGACAAGCTTTCCATTGGGTTCGTGCCGTCACGCAATCCGGATGAAATCATTACAGCAACGGAACCACTAAAGAATCTCCTCAAAGAAGAAATGGCGGGTCTAGGCTACGACGTGAAGGAAGTGGATATTACGGTCGGAACAAACTATGAAGCCGTGGGAGAGGCGTTATCCGCCGGAACGACGGACATTGGTTTTATTCCCGGCGGAACGTACGTCATATACGATGACGACGCCGAAGTCATTCTGACCTCCACTCGTGCCGGACTCAGCATCGATTCCGACGATCCGAAGGAATGGAACGACAATAAACCAACGGCACCGACAGATGTTCAGACAAACTATTACCGCGCATTGATCATTGCCGGACCATCTGATAAGGGACAGGCGCTTTCTGAAAAAGTAAACAACGGCGAATCTCTGACCTTCGATGACTTAAACGATGCGACATGGGCCGTCATGTCCTCCTCTTCCCCCGCAGGCTACATCTATCCTGCTCTATGGCTTCAGGAAAACTATGATAAAACCATTACAGATCTAGATAACGTCGTGCAGGTTGATTCTTACGGCAACGCATTCGCGCGCCTTGCAGCCGGACAAATTGACATTCTCGTAACCTATGCCGACGCCAGACGAGATAACGAAGCGGCTTGGACTTCCGATTTCAGTCGTACCCAATCGATTTGGGATGAGACGAACGTCATCGGTGTAACACCGGGGATTTATAATGACACGATCAGCGTAAGCAAAAGCAAAGACTCCAATATCATCGATGAAGCAATGAAAGAGGCGCTTCAGGAAGCCTTTATGAATATTGCCGGAACAGAAGAAGGCAAGAAGGTCATCGCCATCTATAACCACGAAGGCTATCAAAAAGCTGTTCCTGAAGACTATGACAATGAAAGAGAAGCACAGAAAATCGTACAAAGCTTGAAATAAAAGGGTTTCTCAAATTTCACACGTTATAGGCGGCTGCCTGCATTCTCACCCTTGCCGACAGCCGTCTTCCTATTTTCCTCACATGGACCTAAGAAGGTCAAAGCGAATTCGTCAATGGATTGGAGAAGTGTATGATTGAATTTAGAGAAGTGGACAAAACGTATTCAAACGGTGTTAAAGCCTTAAGCAGCATCAACCTCAAACTCAATCGGGGGGAATTCGTTGCCGTCATCGGTCGTTCCGGTGCCGGAAAATCGACGTTCATCCGCTGTATCAATCGAATGCATGAGATTACGAGTGGTCAATTAATCGTCGACGGAACGAATGTTGCAAAGCTCAAAGGAAAGCAGATTCGGCGTTTTCGCAGACGCATCGGAATGGTGTTTCAATCGTTCAATCTCGTTACACGCACTTCTGCGCTTCACAATGTTCTTGTCTCTTTCGTCCCGGAATTGCCGCTTTGGCGGAAGCTTACCGGCATCTTTCCAAAGCACAATAAAATTGCAGCACTAACGGCATTAGACCAATTTGGACTGTTAGATAAAGCATATGTCCGGGTCGATCAGCTATCAGGAGGACAGCAGCAGCGGGTCGCTCTAGCGAGAACTCTGGCACAGCGTCCCGACATCATTTTAGCGGACGAACCGATCGCTTCCCTAGATCCGGTCACAGCCAGACAAGTGATGAACGATTTCAGAGAGATCAATGAGCATATGCAAATCCCCATTATCATGAATATCCATCATGTGGAGATTGCTCTGGAATATGCTACACGCGTCTTAGGGTTTCGGGACGGCACTATCGTCTACGACGGAGCCGCGAAAGACGTCACACCGGATATTTTAAAAGAGATTTACGGCGAAATGGAACATCAAACCCACACCGTTTTGGAGGAAGCCCATGCGTATGTATCATAAATTCGTTCCTCCTAAGCGGATGACGCTGCCTAACGGCAAAATCGTAACGGAAAAACGGTCGCCCGCCCCTCTCATCATTCTACTCGTCGTCATCGGCATCATCTTGTCCGTCCGTTTCACGGAATTCGATATACAGGTGCTGCTCAACCACTGGGACAAATTTTTCGATATTGTTCGCTGGATGATCCCGCCCGACTGGGGCTTCTTTACCGAGTTGTGGAGGCCGCTCGCGGACACGATCAAAATGTCGCTGCTTGGCTCGATCTTAGGATCTGCCGCCGCTTTGCCAGTCGCCTATGCCGCAGCATCCAACATGATCCGAAGCAGAATCATGATCTCCTTAGTCAAGGTGTTTCTAAGTATACTGAGAACCCTGCCGACATTAGTGACTGCCCTCATTGCGACTTTCATCTTCGGGCTTGGAACCACGGCGGGAACGGTTGCTATCTTTCTATTTACGCTCGCTTACGTCGGCAAGCTGCTGTACGAACAAATCGAAAACGCCGATATGGACGCCTTTGAAGCGATGGAATCGGCAGGATTAAAGCGAATCGAAGCCTTTCGATATGCGATCATGCCCCAGGTGCTGCCCGTATACTTATCAACAGCTTTGTTTTGCTTCGAAGGCAACGTTCGCTATGCTGCCATATTAGGTTACGTCGGAGCTGGCGGAATCGGATTCCTGCTGCAGGAGAGTCTCGGATGGCGTGACTATTCCGCTGTCGGTATGATCTTATTCATGCTGATCGTGACCGTTTTTCTCATTGAATCGATCAGTGAGTATTTTCGAAAAAGGCTGACCTAAAGGAGTATCCGATATGAAAACCGCGATCCAAAACCAACTAAACGCCGCACCGAGCCGCGTTCTATACTATACCGTAACGCTTACCATATTCTTGATTTTGTTGATATGGTCAGCTGCAGCTCTGGATCTGAAGCTGGTCGATGAAAGCGGCCGCAGCATCGCCGCGGGTATCATTTGGGGGCTGCTGCAGCCGGACTTAGATCTATTATTTGACTTCTCTTCTAAAGGTGTTCTGTATCTTCTTGCGGAAACTGTCGCGATTGCATTTTTGGGTACAGTCATCGGAGCGTTCCTCGCGATTCCATTCGCCTTCTTATCGGCGTCGAATATTGTTTCCTCTAAAGTTTCTTTCCTGTTCCGCATCCTGCTCATTGTCATTCGAACCGTTCCTGCATTGGTATACGGACTCATGTTCATCCGCGTGACTGGCCCCGGGGCCTTCGCCGGTGTACTGACGATTTCGTTAGCGTCCATTGGCATGCTCTCCAAGCTGTACGCCGATGCAATTGAAAACTTGGATACCCGCGTATTCGAATCCATGTCCTCCATGGGATGCTCCACCTTCGAAAAAATTCGTTACGGTATCATCCCCCAGCTGTTCTCTATTTTCTTGTCCATCGTCATCTACCGCTTTGACATGAACCTGCGGGAAGCGTCGATTCTTGGCTTGGTGCAAGCAGGAGGAATCGGCGCGCCGCTCATTTTTGCAATGAACGCTTACCGCTGGTCGGAAGCAGGCTCTATTTTAATTGGACTGATCTTATTGATTCTGCTCACGGAACTGTTTTCGAACAAAATGCGCTCCAAGCTGATTAAAGGATAATATGTAGAAATAGCATACGCCGATGAATTAGGAAGAGAAGCCTTCAATTCTATGAAACGCTGAATTGAAGGCTTCGGCTTTATTTGCACATCATCTAGCGATAACACGGTTACTACCTGGCTCCATTACGGCATCGTTTCGTTCTCACTAACCGCCCGAATATAGACGTCCGGAAACTTCCGTATAATTTCCATCTTGGCCTCATATTGATTGACGGCTTTAACATTCTCGAAATACAACACCCCATAATTGTCCTGAAATTCTACGGTATATGCATGCTGTTCATTCTCCATCTATTCCACCACCGTTCTATAATCATCCACTCGCACACAAGCTCATCTGTTTCAGGGATAGCCTCCCCTCGCCTACAAGGCAGTAATCACCTTGTCGATGATGCCGTATTCCTGTGCTTCTTCGGCTGTCATAAAATAATCGCGATCCATGTCTGCAGCCACTTTCTCCGGATCCTGTCCTGTCCGCTCTGCTATAATCTGCACCGACTTTTCGCGAATGGCCAAAATCCGCTTGGCGCTAATCGCAATATCGCTCGCCTGCCCTTGTGCACCGCCGTGCGGCTGATGAATCATGATTTCGCTATTAGGCAAGCTATATCGTTTGCCTTTCGTTCCGGCCAGCAGCAGTATGGCAGCGAAGGAGGCGGCAAAACCGGTACAGATCGTATGCACATTCGGCTTGACGAACTGCATCGTATCGAATATGGCAAATCCTGCGGTCGTGGACCCTCCCGGACTGTTAATATACATATAGATGTCCTTCTCCTTGTCCTCTGCATCGAGAAACAAAAGCTGGGCAATGACACTGTTCGCTAGCTGATCATCAATGGCTGAGCCGACAAAAACGATTCGATCCTTCAGCAGCCGGGAATAAATATCGTAGGATCTTTCTCCGCGGCCCGTCTGCTCTACGACGTAAGGAACATAATTCATTGTTCATACCTCCATTGCAGGTGTATTTTTCTCTGTTCCCTACGTAAACGGTTCGATGCGTTCAAAGGATACGGAGCTGCGAAGAAAAAATAACTAAAATATTTAGCTCATGTGCGTATCTTATCGAGGGTTTCATTCGTTTACATGAAGAGGGGGTTTCATTTCAAGTGGGACTGAATCTTATGAACATATAACAATGAATCATTGAATGATATAAAAAGGAGGACTTCCGTATGTCACGTAAAACCACCAAGGAGCTTCCAAACGCATTAAAGCACAGCGGTCAGCTGCAGCAGTTGCATGCGGCCTTACACCGATACTGTATCTCCTTAACGAAATCCACTTGGGATGCGGAGGATTTGGCTCAGGAGACTTGGCTTAAAACGTTGAAAGCGCTGGAGGGCCGCACACATGCCAATATTGAAGCCTTCATGCTGCGCACCGCCAAGAACCAGTGGATTGACAAGTCGAGAAAAACCAAGGTAGAACAGCAGTTCATCTGCGGGCTGCGTCCGGGCGATACTGAGCCGCTGCATGAAACACTGCATTTGGAGCTGGCACTGCATGCGCTCGTGGAGCTGCTTACCCCGCTCCAAAGAACCGTATTCATGCTTCGTGAAGTGCTTGAATATTCGATCGCGGAGACGGCAGAGAAGCTTTTGATGACGGAAGGTGCGGTTAAAGCTGCACTTCATCGGGCGCGCAAGTCGCTTAAGAATGTGAAAGGCGATGTAGATTTAGAGCGTCTTCCGCAGCCAATCAGTGAAGAGGAGAAATCCCACCTGCAGGAACTGGCCGCCGCTTATTTAGAAGGTGACACGACCTTGCTCATCCAGCTTCTATGGGGGAATATGGAAGTTCATGAGGCAGCACAGATGGTTCAAGGTCCAACCATCCAATTCACGGGCAGCATGTCACCTCAGATGGGAATGTACTCCGTCATGCAGATGGCCGCTTAACTTCTATCTAGCAAACCATCGGTGTCAAATTAGTTCAGGAAAAACGTCTTACGCCGCCATCCGATCAAGTTGAGAGAGTGAATAAACCAAGTAAAAAAAATCAGGGGCAGCTCCTTCATGAGCTGCCCCATTCTCTTACTCTCCGCTCTCTTGACGTGCTATCTCTTTGCGCACGATCGGCGCTACCTTCGTTCCGAGCAGTTCAATCGCCCTCAAAATGTCTTTGTGCGGCATCGTGCCGACATTGACGTGCAGGAAAAACCGGGTGATGCCCAGATTTTTGCGAAGCAAAATAATCTTCTCGGCAACATATTCGGCATCGCCGACATACAAGGCCCCGCGCATGCTGCGAGCTGCATCGAACGAAGACCGATCATAACGCGGCCATCCTCTCTCTTTCGCGAGCACGTTCATCTGTGCCTGTGTCGGCGGGAAGAATTTATCCGCCGCTTCTTCCGTTGTATCGGCGATGAAGCCGTGCGAGTGTGTCGCGATCTGCAGCTTGTCCGGGTCGTGCCCAGCACGCTTTGCTGCTTCCTTGTACAGGGACACGATTGGAGCGAACTGCTCTGGCATTCCTCCGATAATCGCTAACGCAATCGGAAGCCCCAGCATCCCTGCTCGAATCACCGACTGCGGGTTCCCTCCACTGGCAATCCATACCGGCAGCGGCTCTTGCACAGCGCGCGGATACACGCCGAGATCACGGATCGCTGGTCGATGTCCTCCTTGCCAATTCACCTTCTCCGAAGCGCGTATCTTAAGCAGCAGCTCCAGCTTCTCATCAAATAGTTCATCGTAATCCTCAAGGCTGTATCCGAAGAGCGGGAACGATTCGATGAATGAGCCTCGTCCGGCCATAATCTCCGCCCTGCCGTTCGAAATTCCGTCAAGTGTTGCGAATTGCTGATATACGCGAACCGGATCGTCCGAGGATAATACGGTTACTGCACTGGTCAGCCGAATGTGCTTGGTCATCGATGCCGCAGCCGCTAATACAACAGCTGGCGCCGAACTCGCATAATCTGCACGGTGATGTTCTCCCACGCCATACACATCGAGCCCAACCTGATCGGCCAGCACAATTTCCTCCACGGCGCGGCGCAGACGCTCTGCATGGCTGATCGCCTCTCCCGTTACTGGATCCGGTGTCGCCTCCAAAAACGTACTGATTCCGATTTCTATATGGTTATCTATATTAGACATCGTCCGCAGACTCCTTTGCAATGATCTTTTTCACTATCATACCATATTATCTTAAATTCAAACAATTTCCCCGGATATCACTTAGGGTTATGACACATTGATCTATCGCTCTCATGCAAAACTTTCTCCTCCTAGTCCATGGGGGCCTCCGCTTGCAACAAGATATAATACAAATAACCAATTCTAGCAGCGGATGAAAGGAGTGGACAGCAGGCATGGGCTTGCAGGATAAAGTAAGTACAGGACTCCAAGGCTTTGACCAAGCCATCGATAAACTCAGGCTCGGTGACAATGTCGTCTGGCAGGTCGATTCCGTAAGTAATTACAAGCAAATTATAGGACCATTTGTAGAACAAGCACGGCTGGATCAACGTAAATTGATATATGTTCGTTTCGGCAATCATGATCCTTTATTGAAAGATTCCCCAAAACTTACAACCTATCATGTCGATGCGAGTCAAGGCTTTGAGAGATTTGCAACGGAAGTACATCAAATCATTGAGCAGGAAGGCCGAAGAGCATTTTACGTGTTTGATTGCTTGACCGACCTGCTGCAATACTGGTATTCCGATCTCATGATTGGCAATTTCTTCAAGGTTTCCTGTCCGTTTCTGTACGAGCTTGACACGATCGCTTACTTCGCTATTATTCGCAACGCCCACACCTACAGCACCATTGCGGGAATCCGCGAGACAACCCAAGTACTGCTCGATCTGTATCAATTCAAGGAACATGTGTATATTCACCCTTTGAAGGTGTGGAACCGCTATTCGCCTACGATGTTTTTCCCTCATCTCATTCAAGGTCAAGAAGCCGTATCCATTACTTCCAGCACGGAAGCGGCTGAGCTGTTCTCACATATCCACCGCGGCGAGGAACGGCTGGATTATTGGAACGTCTTATTTCAACAAGCCAAAGAAGCGCTAAACCAAGACGAGTCGCTACAGCAATCGACTAAAAAACGGCTCATGTCTGTGCTGATCGGCCACGAGTCGCGCATGCTGGAGCTATGCGAGGAGTACTTTACCCTTGAGGACATCTTAGCCATTGCCGCGAGAGAAATCGGGACGGGCTTTATTGGAGGAAAAAGCGTCGGCATGCTGCTCGCCCGCAAAATCATCGAGAAGGATGGCGGCGAGCGGTTCGCATCGTTTATAGAGCCACACGATTCGTTCTATTTAGGCTCCGATGTGTTCTACACCTATGTTGTGCAAAACGGTTGGTGGAAGCTGCGCATGAAGCAAAAAACAGCCGACGGCTACTACTCCTATGCTGCTGAGCTTCGCGAAAAAATGCTGCAGGGTGATTTCCCGGAAAATATTCAAGAGCAGTTCGTTCAAATCCTCGAGTATTTCGGGCAGTCTCCGATCATCGTTCGATCTAGTTCGCTGCTGGAGGACAATTTCGGCAACGCCTTTGCGGGCAAATATGATAGTGTATTCTGTGTGAATCAGGGGACACCAGAGGAACGCTATGAAGCGTTCGAGCAGGCCATCCGCACCGTCTATGCCAGCACGATGAACGAGGATGCGCTGCGATACCGGATGAATCGCGGATTGTTCGATAAAGACGAGCAAATGGCCATTCTCGTACAGCGAGTATCCGGTGACCATTATAACGATGTATTTCTCCCGCATTTGGCTGGAGTCGGCAACTCTTCTAATCTTTATGTATGGGATCGGGACGTGGATATGGAGGCGGGAATGCTTCGGCTCGTATTCGGTCTAGGCACACGGGCGGTCGATCGAACGGTCGGCGATTATGCAAGGCTGGTTGCTCTAGATCAACCGACACGCATTCCTCCTATGAATAAAGAGGATCGCAAAAAATACGCTCAGCATTACGTTGATGTGCTTAGTCTCACCGACAACACGCTAACTACGGTAAACATCGATCAGCTGCTGACCTACAACCTTAAAACGGACACATCGCTGTTCGCTGCGCGGGATGAGCAAGCGGAAAGAAGGATGCAGGAGCTCGGCTATACGGATATGCCCGTACCGCAAATCGTCGACTTTGAGATGCTCCTGAAGCGTACAGAATTTCCGGCGCTGATGAGAGACATGCTTGCCCTGCTTTCCCGCGTTTATGACTACCCCGTAGACATTGAATATACCGCCAATTTCACCAAGGACGGGCATTTCAAAGTGAACCTGCTGCAGTGCCGGCCGCTGCAAACGAGAGGTCTCGGACGTCCCGTTGCTATGCCCGAGCTTGCTGATGAGCAGGACTTCTTTTTCGCGGCGACCGGTAATTTCATGGGCGGCAACGTCCGACTGCCGATCGATTATGTCGTTTATGTCCACGCGCAGCCTTACTTACAGCGAATCCCGCAGGACAAATACGCCGTCGCAAGACAGATCGGACTTATAGGTGCGGCGCTAAAGGGGAAAAACGTCATGCTGATCGGTCCCGGCAGGTGGGGAACGACTACACCATCGTTAGGTGTGCCGGTGCACTTCTCCGAGGTGAGCCAGATGTCTGTGCTCGTAGAGGTCGCTTCCATTGAGGCGGGGTTCATGCCAGAGCTTTCTTACGGCAGCCACTTCTTTCAGGATTTAGTCGAGACCGGCATCTTCTATGCGGCGATCTTCGACGGTCGACCAGATGTTGTCTATCATCCGGAATATATATTAAGCAGGGAAAATCTGCTGACAGAGCTTCTGCCACAAAGCGAGTCTTTCTCTGATGTCATTCATATTACAGAGGTCAGTGGCATGGAAATCTACTCGGATATCGTAACGCAGAAGCTGCTATGCAGGTAACGAATCGAACTCGCCAGATGTGCTCCTGCACCGTTATGGAGAAAAGTAATGATGTAACAGCCAGACAGCTCATGGCAGACTATAGACGAGATGCCATTCCTGCATCTGCTATAGCCCGTGCGATTGCATACGCCATTGAACAGCCTGCACAGATCGATGTGAATGAACTCGTGATCTGGCCTACCGCTCAACTGGCATAAAAGATGGTGACTCCCGCAGTTTCCGCATATTTTAGCTTTTCCTATAAAACAGCGGCGCATGTCCTGTCACCGACTTGAATATGCGGCCGAAATGTGTCACGCTGCCAAAGCCGACCTTTCGAGCGATCTGGCTTACTTTCATGGAGGATTGCTCGAGCAGCTTCTTGGCTTCCTTCACCCGCACACTGTTCAAATATTCAACGAATGAGAAGCCCGTCGCTTCTTTAAATGAACGGCTCAAATAATAGGGACTGACGAAGAACTTCTCAGCCACCAAAGGCAGAGACAGGTCCTCCATATAATAATTGTTCATGTACCGGACTACTTCCGATATTCTTTCATGCATGGGGCTCGGAAAAGCAGGGGGCTCCATGTTGTTTTGTTTGACGTGGCGGCAGCAAATTATAAGAAGCTGCAGCACCAAGGTCTGTGCATACATTTCGAAGCCTGGCTTTCGATCGTGCATTTCCTGTATAATCCTCTGTGCCAGCGTCTCAATCGAGAGCTGATCCTGCAAAGAACATCTAACGATCAAGTATTCCTTCTCGAACAGAGGCTGCAAAATATCCATATAGGATTCACTTAGTGAAGTCATTTGCTTTTCATGCAAATTCACGATCAACCGCTCATACCCTGGAATTTTCGAATTCGTTGTACGATGCAGTATGTTCGGAGCGATAATCATAATATCCCCTTCACCGATCGCCATCGTCCGGTCTTTGATAAAAAATTCACGCGTTCCAGACATCAAATAGAAAATTTCATACGTACTGTGAAAATGACTTGCCGGCATATGATGACTCAGCGCCTTCCGGTGGGATAACGAGAAGGTCCCTTTGCCATTATCGTATTGCAGCTCACTCATGCTTGCCCCCTCCCCTTCAAACCGACTTTTGTCTATTCATTTTACCGCAAGATATAAGAAGAATTCACGCCTTTTTGCAAAAAATGTACATATCGCTGTGCTACGATAAGAGTAAGCAACCGATAGGGAGGAATGAGCGCAATGAATTCTTCACAAACAAGCAGCCAAGTATTAAAAAAGGAGCTTACACCGATTGAGTGGGCGGAGAAGGCGTGTGAAGCCTTAATGGCCAAATTCGAACCGGAACAGCTTCCGCCGGACCGATTCCACTATCATCAGGGAGTCTTTCTGTCCGGTATGGAGAAATGCTGGCGGGAGACGAAAAAGGATAAGTATTATTACTACCTCAAACGTTGGGTCGACAGCCAGGTTCAAGAGGATGGCAGCATCAAAAAGTTCAATGCCGATGAACTGGACGATATTCAGCCGGGCGTACTGCTCTTCAACCTATATGAGCAAACGGGAGACGAACGGTATAAGAAAGCCCTGCACACGCTTGTACCTCTGTTAAAAGAATGGAAGACCAATCCATCAGGCGGATTTTGGCATAAGGGCCGCTATCCGAATCAAATGTGGCTGGACGGTTTATATATGGCTGGACCGATTGCGGTTCAATTCGGCAAGACATTCGGTGAAAGCAATTACTTCGATATGATGACCTACCAAGCCCTCCTCATGGAGAAGCACACCAAAGATCCCGAAACCGGTCTTTTGTATCACGGCTGGGACGAAACCAAAGAGGCAAGCTGGGCGGATCCCGAAACGGGTCAAGCGCCGGAGTTCTGGGGCCGTGCGATCGGCTGGTATCCTGTCGCTCTGTTAGAAATGTTCGAGCATCTTCCTGAGGATCATAAGGATAAAACGGCACTGGTTAAGGTCGTTCAGGACCTGTTGATCGCCCTGACGAAATACCAAGATGAAGCGACGGGCTTATGGTATCAAGTGGTCGACAAAGGACACCTAGATGATAACTGGCTGGAAAGCTCATGTACCGCCTTGTATGTGCATGCGATAGCCAAAGCCGTGCGCATGGGCTATCTGGACCCTCAATATATGAAAGTGGCTTGGAAAGGCTATCAAGGCATCATTGATACATTGAAGCACGATGAGAATGGCAACGTAGTCATCGGCAATATCTGTATCGGCACGGGCATTGGAGATTACGCCCACTATATTGCCAGACCTACAAGCGAGAACGACCTGCACGGCGCAGGCGCCTTTATACTGATGTGCGTAGAAATGAGTTTGGCGAAACCGCTGGCTGCGTAACAGCACGTTAAACAGTCCATCCAATGAGGATCGGACAACAAAAAGACTGGAGATCCATCATCAACACATTGGTGGATCTCCAGTTTTTCTTTTGCCTTGTTAGGTTTAAAGCGTCAATTATTTCTGCTGCCTTCTGCGCACATATGCCATGATCCAGCTGATGATGCCGATGGCATACAGAGGAAATACGATCAGAAAGGTGATCATGGTAAATAGGACACCCTCCAATCGAATTCCTTTTTGCTCTGTCGGTGTATCTAACATAAAGGCCAGCAAATAGATGATCAGCCCTGCCGCAAATACAAGTGCCGGACCTCGGTAAGCTTTCACCGCTGCAAGCACGAGAATTCCTAGCAGGACGATGAATGTGAAGACAGCCACTTCCACCATAGCGCTCCCTCCGTCTCCAGAGTCTATACCTCAGCCGATTCCTGCCGTGCAGACATCTTAGGACTCGCCGTTTTCCCAAGGCTCACATATATCAATACCAGTACAGGATACACGATACGGTCCGCATATACTTGTATATATGTTAAGGGTTCTGTTCCCATGTCAATGATCCCTTGCCAAATGAACAGATGCAGCATGGGCGTATACAATCCCATCATCAACCACGCGCACATCTTCCAATGGGAAGCTGCAGACTGCGTCATACCAATCATCAGGGTGATGATCAGCAGCCCGAGCCAGCCAAGGTATGCGGCGCCTGCGAGCAGTGCAACGATGCAAGTGAAAAGCATCGCACATGGGATCGGATGAAGTCTAGCGAGACGAAGCCACCGATCGACTACCTTTCGGATCGGTGCCGTCCATTTTCCGATACGCTCCGATTCCCGAAGCAGCAATGCTGCAATGAGCGTCGGAACGATCATGGACAGCAGCCAATCCGGTGCTTTGTCCACATCGAACCGATGGGCTGCGAATAATCCAATACATAAGAAAATATACAAACTGACGGTACCTTGCCAGAACCTCTTACTTCCCGAAAGCAGCAGCGTAAAGAGAAAGATAAGGAGCAGCGCACCCGCTATAGCCGTACCCATAAAGTATACTGCGGCCGATACGCAAAGCGCGGCGATTACTGAAATCGGCTCGATCCAGCCAATGAACGGTCCAAGGCCGATCCTTTGCCTCGTTTGCACCTGACTAGTTGTCGCGGTTTCCACTTCCGTATCCCTCCTTAATGTCCTCGATCATCTTCGAAAATTTCTTCCACGGCCAGCGTTCCAAATCGATATCTAAAGGACCGTAGCTGACCTTCGCCTCATTGGAGCGATCCGATGTCAATGCGAGCTGAAGCACGTTCTCGCTGCTCAAATCGCCCGCTTCGTATTCCAACGTATAAATGTAATCTTCTTCTTTCGTCACGGTATCATAAATTTCACTCAAATCATCTGCGCTTAGCGTATGCAGCATCTTGCCGCCGGTCTCATCCGCCAACTGCTGCAATACGTCCAAGTCTACATCTCCTAGACCGATCGGATATACGGAAATCTGCTCTTCCTTGGCAATTCGAATGGCATCCTCAAGTTCAGCCCTGCTGTCCTCATCATTGCCATCGGATAGCACAATCATCGACTTCCGTCCGCGTTCCTCAGACAACAGATTGGCTCCGGCAACGACCGCGTCATATAGTGCAGTTCCTCCATCTAGGTTCGTGTATACCGTCAAGCTGGCATCCCCATATTGATCCGTCAGCTGCTGAAGCACTTTGATCTCTTCCGTAAAGCCCAGCACACCCACCATCGCATCTGTCTTCCCTTCAAGATTGCGAATGAAGTCATATGCTGCGGCTTGTGACAGCTGTTTCGGCCAGCCGTTCATGCTGCCTGAATAATCCAAGTTGAGAACGATGCTGCTGGAATGAGTTAACGTCTGCTTCTCTACCATGAGCCACGGATTCAAAAGGCTGCTATCGTTCAACTTCACAATAAAATCTTTCGAACGCATATCTCCTACAGATTTGCCTGTCGATCTGTCTATGATCCGGAATTGATGCTTCATCGTGCTTCCGTCCAGGGTGGTGTTCAGCATTTGAATATAGTACGGGTACTTCGGAATCTCTTCGCCTTCCCCTGGAGGCAAGTAAGACACCGTCACTTCGCTGTCGGAAAATACAAAATAGTCCTTCACCTTCTCAGAAGGAGTAAAGGCGTATTCGCCAACCCACTCATTATTCTCGCTCCACGTTAACGGCACGGGTTTCATTTCGTCCCATGTCTGATACGTATCTCGCTCCGCTATACGCACGTTCGCCCGGCCTTTGGCGTGTATCGTAAGTTTCAGCTCTGTTCCGTAGTAGTCGCTGTCCACCCGTACGATGGCCATTCTTCCCGATATCTCGGAAGCGTCGTTCGGGTCAATTTTCAGGAGAAGATCTTCATCGTCCTCACCCGTGAAGGGATTCTCATATTCCTGAAGCAGGACATCGGTCTGCTGCATTTGATCCGAATGGAAGATGTAGTTCCCGCTCTTCTTCTGAACCGTTCGGTCGCTGGACATATCTTGATCAGGCAAAATCTGCACATTGCGGTCCATGTTCTCCTCCGGATCAAGCCCCGGCCACACTTCCAGCTTCGCGCTGCTTAACGGTACAACCCCGTCATGCTCTTCATTGTCCCACAAGCTGTAATTTTTCGTGAACATATCCACCACTTTGCGACCTGCAAAATGATCTAGATCATCTACCGTAGCAATCGAAATATATTGCGGAAAATACTCATTATGGTTCAATGCCGAGTAACGATAGTACGATTCATCCAGCCAGAGCCGATGCAGGAACAAATTCGCAACCACACTCTCCTTCACTTCCCGGCCGTCCTCTGCAATATGATTTTGCAAGTAGAATCGTTCCAGCATGAGACGGTCCTGCACGATATTTTTCGCCGAGAACTGCTGTCCGTCGCCGCAAAATCCCCAGCAATTGGCCTTCATTTCCACCCAGAATGTACCTTCATCGACGAAGGATTTGTCTGGTATCTGATTTTCGTCAGATACGTCATCCTGCGGGTTCAGCTTCGGAAACATCGTATGGTACGTTGCCGTTCTAGCCTCTCTCTCAAGAATACGGCCGATTAACAGCTTCGCATACTCCTCAAAGGCACCGCTGTACCGGTAATCTAAGCTTCCTGCAAGCACGTTCGTGCCTAACTTTTCAAGACCTTGGCCCGCTTCCTCCAGCTGCCGATTTTTAATCGTTTCCATGACCTCCGGGTGATTCTCCGTCAGCCACACTTCATACGGCTGAGATGAAATTTGCCCGCCGGAATAGCTGTCGAACATACTGTCTGCATACGCTTGGTATAATTTCCGATACTCTTTAATGTCTTGGTTGTTCCGGCCATCCTCGAAATAATCCCCTGGATCGTCGATCATCCCCTGCAGGCGGTTCATCAGTGCGGCATGAGATCCGTGGTGCGGGGTACCTATAAAGATCACCCGACGAACGCGGTCCTGAATTTCAGGATGCTCTGTGAAGTAATAACGCGTCAGCAAGCCGCCCATGCTGTGCACGATAATATCGAACTTCGAATCCTTTGGCAGCTGTGCGATCGCATCGCTGTATATTTGCTGTATTTTATCTGAGGTAATATCATTACGGTTATAATCACCGTAGTCAACAGACACGACCTTAGAGCCTTGGATTTGCAAATAGCTGTAAATTTCCGAGTTTTTCCATGATTCGCCGTCGTCGTTATAACCATGAACGAATAAGACCGGAATGTTCTCGACGACTTCATACGGATCGTATTCTTCCGCTTGTACTGGAATGACAGGCAATGTGGCCGCAAATACAGACAATATAAGCGTACACCATAGTAGTTTCATACTTCGTATCATCGCTTAATACCCTCCATCCGGATCGCTCACCACATATTTCATGTTGATCGAATCCCATAATCCGTAGTTGGAGACGACAACCTTAGATCGAACGGTGGTTCCATTTTTGTCCGCTTTTTGTTCAAAGACAGCCGTTTCACCTGGGCTTAACTCTTGCACTTGATCATCAAACTCTACTTCAATGTCCCCATGCTCACTGATCAGATCAATGGACATATGCTGGCCTGCATACAGCCTGGCCTCTTCAATGACCATGCTTCCTGTTTCATCATCCAGGGGCTCGATTTCCGAAAAACGAATCGTTGCCGAGTTTGTGTCTCTATATACACGTTCCTGCAGCAAAATATCCATTGAATTGACGTCATGAATGACGATCATATTATCCCGTGAATCGGGGAGATAGCTTTGGTCGTAAAAGTACATCGCCTTCGTCTCCGGATTGAGCGACACGTGCCGCTGATCCAGATCAAAGCCAAACGATCCCCAGTACGCATCCGTATTTAATTCCCCGACATGAACGACCGTCATCTGAGTATCATAGGTCAGCCGGCTTTCAAAGCCCTGCATCTTCGAATCCCACCACTGATCGTACTGCTCAGCAACCATCTCTTTAGTTACATCGACCGATTCCGTTGCTTCCACCGGCTTAAGTCGATCCTCAAACTGAAAAAACACAAAAGCTCCTATCATCGCTGCAGCGAATAGCAATATAACGGCTATACGCAGTTTCATAGATGCATCCCCCTCCCCTTCATGAACTCCATACCTCAGCACAGGTAAATAAGATCAGCAGAACGGACAAAGTGAAGTAAATTAGTGTCGGCAGCGAGAAGAACCTAACTTGTGCAGGTTCTTCGGCAGCGACCGTCATCTTCATCTCCGTTTCTTTGACTTCAGCGGTCTCAGCCGCTTGTTCTATGTACTCTACTTTCTCTGTACCTATCGGCGGAATCGCTTCTTCCATGACCGGCTCCCGCTCTGCAGGATTAGGATCGATCGTTTTACCTTCATTCACTGACTCTGCAGCCTGCTGTATATTCGGTTCCGTTCTTTGTACCTCTGCATTACCGATCTCCGCCGTTTCAACCGTCTCCGGAAGTCTAGCACCGCAATTCGGGCAAAATCTAGCCTCATTGGTTAATTTCTCTGAACATGTAGGACAATTCAACCGTCACACCCCTCTAGTCAAAAAATGGCACCGTATAATGAGAACACGATGCTCGTACGCATAATCCTTTATTATTCGACTAACCATTTGAAAAAGAAGTCGTTTACTGCTGCCGAAATTATAATCGATATAGGGGTATTTGTGAATGGGGATAACTGGTTTTTCTTTTCTTTTTCTGCGCATTTCGATGCATGACGAAGGTCCTACTTCTATTCGATCATGAGGTTCAACCTCCTCAGGCCAACCAGCTTCGACAGTCTAAAACAGCAGTTGAACCCCTAGAGGGAATTTTTTATAATGAATGGAAGCAGGGAGGTTGATAAATATGGCAAATCACATTGCCGGAATAAGAATCTGCTCATGCAAAGCCTGTTACGGGGGCGATACTTTGCATGAGGGTATGATCGTGACAGATTAACATCATCGCCCGAAATACGGGTTATCGTCTTCATCATAGGCTTTGCAGCGGTATGGATTTACACACCAAACCAAGGAGCTGAAAAGCCATGACAACCCCATATATTCAAAACCATCAATTTAATGTAGTCAAAAAACAAGCCAAGCTGCTTCAAGAAACGCTGGGCACCGTAGCGGATCGGAAAATGCTCCCAGATGGGTCCAAGATAAGGAAACTGCTGAATATCCGCTTTAAACAAAGGTCCTTTATATGTCCAATTCAGCATATCCTGGGACACAAAGGCCAGTGCTGCTCCACCTTCGCCCTCGATCCCGGACCCGACCAAGGCAACCCAACCGTCATCGTCCTTCCACACGAACGGATCCCGGAAATCTCCGAATGCGCCCATGCCCTTCTTCTGGACAATCAACGGTTCAGGATGTTTGACCCAACGAACCAGATCCGGATTTCCATCCTGAGAATAGGTACTTCGGGCAAGCGCCACACTCTGGTTCGGCGAAGCACCGTCATTGCCTGCCGTAAAGAACAAGACAGGCAGGCCGTCTGCATCATATGTCGCACTTCCTGACCAGATCCCGTCCGGTGCGAGTTGGTCTTTTTCTGGAGCTAATGCCACGGTAAGATCACGCCAATGCACCAGGTCTTTGCTTACCCAATGTCCCCAATGAATTTGATAAAAATAGGGTCCAAGAGGGTTATGCTGATAGAATAGGTGGTATTGACCATCAAAATAGATCGGCGCGTGGGGCTCGTTCATCCAATGCGCAGGCGGACTGACATGATATTGCGGTCTATGCCGGTCTCGAAGCAAAGGCGTCCGATCCAGCTTGATCTCGTCATACGCTAATTGCGGATGGGCCCCTCCACAGGCGGTATTCAACACATGCCGATAAGATGCGGCAATCTCCTCTGCGCTCAGAGCACGATGGTACATCTTCAGTTCATCCATGATACCGCTAAACATATGGAGGCTAAACACTTTACCCCATTGACTGCTGTGATTATTTTTGCCGATGAGCAGTTCCGTGTCTACCGCTTCGGCCAAGCGGGAATGAGGAGGCAGCTCAGCCGAGGCGATCTCGCTGCCGTTTAAGTACAATTTCATTTCCCCCTTAATTCCATCGAACACTGCATTTACATAAGACCATTTATTTTTGGGCAGTTCCAGGCCGTCCGGCGACCAAACTTCTTTCCATCCTCCGCCTTCCAGCCCGACTTGGAAGGACCAAGAGCCATGGCGAAACATGCCAAGCAAATAACCCTGTCTGCGATCCATGTTGCAGCGATTCACGATAGCTGACAACTTCCCTTCGAATCCCCATTCATAGGAACGGGGAGCTACCCATACACCTATACTCAAGGCTGATCGATATTGTATCTCCCGGTTCGGATCCCCTTCTTTAAAGGGATGAGCAATGCAAGTCGAGTAACCATCAAATAGAAGTCCGCTGCCCATAACTCCCTGTCTCCACTGCGGATTTCAGGATTCCGTCAACTCAGCTTCATTAAATACGTACTGAATATGATCCCGTACTTGAGAAATACGCTCTACCGCACTGGCTCCTGTTCCTTCATCAAAGGGCCAATACATCATCAGCCCCTGGTTGTCGGGTGATTGACTCACGCTTCATTTCCTCCTTGATATTTACTCCGCTGCGCCATTAGGAACATGAATGGATTTGAGAGCATGGAGATGGAGCGAGCTCAGTTGGGCTTCCCCTGATTTCACACTTATCTCCATACGATCCATCGGAGCATCCGGGAATATTTGGTCCGTTAGCACAACCAGCCCTGCATTCGCATACACTTCAACCGCATTGCGATCCAGCCAGATTTGCAGCCTGATTGTACCGTTTTCCGGAACAAGCCTGACTCCATGCTGGCATCCAAACGACGGGTGGAAGTCTGTTATGCCCGATTTGGTTCGGTCGATGAACAGCCATTGGCTCACGGGGTCATAACCGATGATCGTCTCAATCTCCCCAGCCGATTGCAGTTTGATTAGAACCTCGCCTGCGGATCGAATATCGATGTCCGCCTCAATCTCCAGCAAGTCATCCTCTGTCTTCAGCGTATAAGGAACCTCAGGCGTAACGGTGAGCATATTCCAGCTCTTCGATTCTTTTCGAAGCTGCTCTATTTCCCGGACAGGCAGTTGGGTTAGCACGATGCCTTCGTCCCGGCTGGTCAATGACAAGGCACGGGGCAACGTCATGGCGCCTCTCCACTCTCCGGTTGGCGTCTGGTTGGCATATTTCCAGTTGCTCATCCATCCAATCATCACGCGCCGTCCGTCTTGCGCTGGTATATCCGACCAAGTGACACCTGCATAATTATCCCTGCCATAATCCAGCCACATGACATGATCGGCAGGGTTGTCGTTGATAAACGTATTTCCGTCGAACTCTCCGATAAAATATTGCGTACGCGAGCCTTCAGGACAGTCTGGACGATCCCCGATGCTTACGATAAGCACCCATTTGGAGCGCCCGCTGTCATCGATCGGCAATTCAAAGAGATCCGGGCATTCCCAAACACCGTCGTGCGAGCCTTCCTCTTTGCCGAATTGGCCGATCAGCGTCCATTCACGCAAATTTTTAGACCCATAAAAACGAACATGATCTCCCGCCACAAGCACCATGACCCACCGCTCACTTTGCGGATGCCAGAACGCTTTCGAATCACGGAAGTCTATCAGATCTTCCTCAGCGAGAACAGGGTTCCCCTTGTATTTGTGCCAGGTTCGGCCTTGATCATCGCTGTAAGCCAAGCTTTGCCGCTGACGCGGCTGTCCGGTCTTCGGACAACTGTCCGCATGAGTAAAGATGGCGACCAATCCATGCGAACCTTCAAACAGTCCGCTGCTGTTGTTCCAATCCACCACGCAACAGCCGGAGAAAATGGCTCCATGCTCATCTGGGAACAAAGCGATCGGCATATGCTCCCAATGGATCAAATCCGAACTCACTGCATGTCCCCAATGCATCGGTCCCCATTGGTTGCCGTGAGGATGGTGTTGATAAAATAGATGATAGACTCCCTCGTAATACACTAATCCGTTCGGATCATTCAACCAATGAGAAGGAGGTGAAAAATGATAGCCTGGTCTAAATCGATCTTGTTGATGTTGTTTTTTGGTCTCGAGCATCTGATGAATCTCATCTATCCTCGGCATACTCGGTGTCTGTATTTCTACCACGCGATATTTCTTTTCGCCAGACGAGGTTGTTAGCCTAAATACTTGCCCCAGTCGCGTTAACAACATTCCCATGCCCATGGGGGATAGGAAGGAGAGCTTGCCTTTGTTAGCATCCTCTTCCTCAGGAAAACAAAGGGTGACCTGATCAGTCTTCTCTTCCTCGGTCTGAATACGGACGTCCATTCCAATCAGGACGACGTCGAATTTGGCGTCGGTCCTGCTGCTTAATATTCGTGCCAATCGCATCGTATAACGCTCGATCAACTGCTCCGCTTGCTGCTTCTGAACAGGGCTCCATGCTCTCTCTTCCCCGCACTTCTCAATGAACTGCTTTCCCTGCCGTTCGAAAAAAGAGTGCTGCTCCATGAGTTCCGACAAAAACGAAGACATTCTTCTACGTCTCATCGTAAGCCGCACCCTTCCTCGTATGTCCAAAGTCAATCCATTTCACCTTTCTTCTCCACATCCCCCGCACAATGAGGACCTCCTTCTGATCTCTTCTATATTGATGCCATTATACAGGTATGTAAGACAGCGCCTGCTTCCCCATCGCTTCCCACGTATCCATGAACGCTGCTTTTTTTATTTTCTTCGCTTGTTCTCCCGTTTGAGGGTCATTCACATATACATGCTGATCATCATATCCAACCATGACAACCGTATGCATTTGAAACGTGGCCTTCACTTCGCCTGTCGGAGAATCCCAGGTTACCCACCCGTCTGCTTGCGGCACGGTAAAAGAAACGGTTGTCCAAACCATGACAGGAGCGCCACCTGACACGTACTGCTCTAGTACTTCAAACGGTTCCCCCGTCAAATTTTGCGCTGTCGGAATATAAGTTTTCATCAGTTCCAATACAGGACCGTGATATACACCGAGTCCCATGTTCTTGCCCGTAATATCTCCGACAAATCCCTCCTCAGGATTGCCCCATTCGATAATACGGCCATGCTGATCCATCGCGATCGGCGTATGATCGCTGCGCAGCTCCGACGCTAAGCTGAGCTTATTCTTGGCAACCCCGTAATCGTTCACGACCATCGTTAAAGCAGTAATTTCACAACCGTTGTATAATTCCGGATGCTGGCGTATAGACGCTACTTCAAGCATCATGGACGGCTTTCTTTCCGCAATCATGACCTCTGGTGGTTTACCAGATTCAGCTCCTTCTTCCATCAGCACATCCGCAGCTTGTGATGAATCAACGTGCAGTTCTTCATCCATCGGACGATCGTTCCGGTATACCCAGATTTGTGCAATCAATAGACCGTTAAGACCAATGAGTGCAGCCGATAAAATCCCGTAAAACACATACTTCAAAAACGATCTCATGGATTTCGAATTCACACCTTTCCCTACGGTCCAGCTAGTTGTTCTTTATGTATGGAAATGCAACCCGACGCATCGCATCACCTCTATAATCCATTTAATGTAAGAAAGCAAATAGAACGAATGAAGACACCTCGCTCCAATGCGGCGAGATGCCTCCTTCTTACACCATAACACGGTTGGTAATGGCTGTCAATTGTACTTTAGATTTGCATTTTAAGGGAATTGGTCAATTAAAATCCAACAAAGAGATTTGGTGTCTTCATACCTATTTCCAACCAAGACTCTTCACATCCAAGTGAAACGAGCTTTGCTAGATACGAAACTTGAGTCATATGGATAGAAGAGTTTGCATTTGGAATTACAAACAGCATCTGGTAGAATAGTTCGTAAGGTCTCCAATCCGGAGGCCTCATTTTGCATAGGAGGAGTTAGAATGAAAACGCTTAACAGGCAATTTCAAGAATCCATTCTGCTGCGTCGACAAGGAGTGATTTACGATGAACCATAGTTATCTGCACACGAGTAAAGCACAATTGTTAAATCAGTTAGTTTACTTTGATGAGGAAAAAATTTATTTTATCGAGCATTATTTCCCCCATCCGAGCACTGAAAGATTTGACTTCGAACAGCTGCTTACGGCATATTGCAAGGAATTGGAGCGTCTTGTCAGCAACCTCGACGAGGAGCTGCTCCATGCACAAGTCCTCATTGGCAGTCAAGTGAAGCTGCGTTACTTAGATGACGGATTTACAGAAAGTTTTTCGATTGTGTTTCCACAGCAAGCTCGGCCAGATGCGCAAATCATCTCCTTTTTATCTCCGATCGGAAAGCAGCTGCTGTTAAGCAGGGTAGGCGAAATCCGAGAGATTGACGTACCAAGCGGTACGATTCAAGTTTCGATTGAGGAAATCAGGTTCGTCAATGCCGGTGATTTTCAAAGCAAAATATCGTAGACCATCGCAATATCGTTCTATTTTAGTTTAAAAGAATCACTGTTACCCTTTCTGTCCATCCAGCTTCGACAAAATCACTTGTATGTTTGCGGTGATGCGCGCATAACACATTAATAATGGCGTACCAAAAAAGGAGAGATGAAAATGATTCAAGTAAAGGAATTTGTGGATACCGACAGCTCCTACGCTGAGAACAAAGCGAACGAATTTCTCGCGACACTTGAGGAGGAACAAGTCGTCAATATTTGCTACGGTTCGGTCGTAAAAACATCTCCTTCCGGAACAGAGAATCAGCGAAGCACGATATTGGTGGTTTACCGATCCAATAAGAAGCGATAAGCACCATTGACACGCTGGAACCGGGTATCATATGCATAAGATGAACCTTCTGGGGAATATTACAATTGCTATGACCAAACCGCAACAAGGGGAACTGCATGATGAAACTATCGCCAGAACAGCGTGTCACCTTGCACGGATTTAATAATTTAACCAAGTCACTAAGCTTCAATATGTATGACATTTGCTACACCCGAACGAAAGAAGAAAGAAAAGCCTATATCGAATATATCGATGAGCAGTACAATTCGGAACGGCTGACCGGTATTTTAAAAGCGGTTTCCGATATTATCGGCGCTCACGTCTTGAATATTTCAAAACAGGATTATGTTCCGCAAGGAGCCAGCGTCACCATTCTCGTATCCGAAGGTCCTGTCGTCGAAGTACCAACTGAATCGTATGCCGAATCTCCCGGCCCACTTCCTGACTCTGTCGTCATGCAGCTGGATAAAAGTCATATTACGGTCCACACCTATCCGGAATATCATCCGGACGAAGGCATCAGTACATTTCGCGCCGATATTGACGTCTCTACTTGTGGAGAAATTTCTCCGCTGAAGGCACTGAACTACCTCATTCACTCGTTCGATACCGATATCATGACGATGGATTACCGTGTTCGCGGGTTTACGAGGGATATTCACGGGCATAAATTGTTTATTGACCACGACATTAGCTCGATTCAAAACTACATTCCTAAAGAAATTAAGGAACAGTACGATATGATCGACGTCAATGTGTACCCGGATAATATTTTTCATACAAAATGTAAGCTGAAGGAATTTGACTTGAACAACTATCTATTCGGCTATACGAAGGATCAATTATCTCCCGAAGAGCAGCAGGAAATTGCGGAGCGATTAATGAGTGAAATGGACGAAATTTTCTACGGAAAAAACATGGATCCTGCGTTCTAACAGACGAAAGGCCCCAGCTCTCACGATGCATTCTGTGAGAGCTGGGGCTTTTTTCTTGTCATCTAGTTACGGGCAGGCATAGGGCGTAATGCCGCCGCATCAACCTGCGGCACGAGTCCTTCGTCTGCGGCGCGCGTAAGCAGAGAGGTTACTGCTGCATAACCATCGTCTCCTAGGTCGCGGGTAAAGCTATTCACGTACAAGTCAATATGCGCTTGTGCTACCTTCGGCTCAAGCTCCTGCGCATGCTCAAGTACATAGGAGGCGGAAGCCGATGGATTGGCCCACGCATATTCGACAGATGCCCGCGTCCAATCTGCAATACGATTCAAGTCCAGATCACGCCTAGCGATAATGGCGCCTAAAGGAATCGGCAAACCGGTATCGGATTCCCACCAGCTGCCTAAGTCAGTCAGCAGAGACAATCCATAATTCGGATACGTAAATCGTGCTTCGTGAATGACCAGTCCCGCGTCGATAGAACCATCCCGCACCGCGGGCATAATTTCATGGAATGGCATGACGACGATTTCGTCCACCCCGCCTGGAACGTTCTGCGCCGCCCATAACCGGAACAACAAATAGGCCGTTGAACGTTCGCTCGGAACGGCTACTCGGCGGCCGCTAAGTGCCGAAGCATCCCCGCTTTCCTTTGCAAGGACAAGCGGACCGCATCCTCTTCCTAGTGCCCCTCCACATGGAATCAATGCATAATTCTTAAGCACCCACGGCAATGCCGCATAAGATATTTTCAAGATTTCAGGACCGCTGCCGCTGGCAGCCAGTCCATTCGTAATATCGATATCGGCATACGTCACATCTAGTTTCGGCGCACCCGGCACCAATCCATGGACCCATGCATGAAATACAAATGTATCGTTCGGACAAGGAGAAAAAGCAATCTTCATGATGACACCTCCGAAATGATTGAAAATGCAGCTTTAAGCTTGTCCAACGCTTCGGGGATACGCCATGCATCCCGGTCGCGTGGACCAACGACGTTGGAAATGGCACGGATTTCGATCATCGGCAGTCCAAAGTCTTGTGCTGCTGCGGCAACACCGTAGCCTTCCATCGCTTCGGCAGCAGCCCTTGGATGTCGGTTTAACAAGGCTTGGCAGGTTTCGGCTGTCCCGGTCGCAGTGGAGACGGTCAAGACCGATCCCGTATGTACGGGGAAGAGAGCCTCTTTTAACGCACCCCTGAACAGGTTTCCCCATTCTTCTTCTACGGCAATGCGAGACGATCCAAAACCTAACTCATCCACACTGCAGAAGCCTTCCGGGGTCTCAGCCCCAAGGTCTGCTGCTACAATCTCGTCTGCGATCACGACCGAGCCTACATCCGCGCGCTCCGCGAAGCCGCCCCCGATTCCCGCGCTAATCACCGCAGTGTACTTGCCTTTAGACAAGGCAAAGGCCGTTCTTGCTGCAGCGGAAGCCGGTCCGACCCCCGCCAGCATAACCTCAAATCGTTCATCACCCATCAGACCACTGCACACCGCATCACGCTCAGCAGCCACTGCGGTCATCACCAAAATGCGGCCGCGGCCCAGTAGTGCATTAGATTTTGAATTCTTCATGACAATCTCCTATTTGATCAATCCACGCTTGAGACCATTTTTCAATCTCCCGCAGAATCGGTTCCAATGCTTTTCCTTTGTCAGTCAATGAATATTCTATACGTACAGGAGTCTCAGGGAATACTTCTCTGTGAACGATCCCCTGCTGTTCCAAATCCTTCAGTCTTTCCGATAGCACTCTGCCGCTGATCGCTATCGATGATTCAATCGCGCAAAAACGCTGCGGCCCTGAAAGCAGCTGATAAATAATTAAACCGGTCCAGCGCTGACTGATGATCGACATCGCTTTCTCGAATCTGGGACATAAGACAGATGGATTCATGACAACTCCTCCCTTCGGTGATAATAAGATAAATCTACTCATGGAAGCTGTATAGTGCTTAAACCCTATTATAACAAAACAAAAAGATATCTCCATGAAATTTATTATCTTCATACTTGACGGAAATTCATGTGAATAATATACTTACTTACAAAAAGTAACTAATAAATCGGGAGTGTTTATATAATGAACTTTCACCAAAACCCCAATACATTTGCCAGTGAAGTACATCTTCTTGTGAGTGATTTAAACCGTTCAATTTCCTTCTATACTGAAGTGATCGGCTTCAAAGTGCTGGAACAATCGGACAGTAAGGCGATATTCACTGCAGATGGTGCGGCACCGCTTCTTACCGTTACAGAATCGGAGAATGTACAGCCGATGCAGCCCCGCAGGACGGGTCTATATCACTTTGCTCTGCTTCTGCCGACACGTAGAGATTTAGCTAAGGCGCTGCGTCATCTTGTTCAAACCGGTTATCCTTTGCAAGGGGCCTCTGACCATCTTGTCAGCGAAGCGATCTACTTAGGAGATCCCGATGGCAACGGCATTGAAATTTATGCTGATCGTCCGAAGGAGGATTGGAGCTGGCGCGGCGATCAAGTCGTAATGAGCACCGAGCCGCTCCATGTGGAGGAGCTGATGTCTTTAGACGACCAAGAGGCTTGGACGGGGCTCCCTTCTGGAACCATCATGGGTCACATCCACCTTCATGTAGCCGATTTGCACGCTGCAGAACAATTTTATTGTAACGGTCTTGGGTTTGATATCGTAACTCAGTACGGCACTCAAGCGCTCTTTATTTCGACAGGAAGTTATCACCATCATATCGGACTGAATACATGGAATGGCGTGGGCGCGGCGGCACCGGATCCCAACCATGTCGGGCTTCTCTTCTATACCCTCGTACTCCCTAGCCAAGTGGCTCTGAATGAAACGATTCAGCGTCTTCAGCAAATCGGAGCTTGGGTGGAGGAACAGCACTCGGTCACTTGGACCAAAGATCCGTCAGGGAATCTCATAGAACTTCGCGTTGGATAAAATAAAATGAAAAGGGGCTCTCTAGTAGAATCTCTAGTAGAGCCCCTTTTCATATGTAGACGAAGAACTTTGAATTATAGTCTCAATCCAAGCCGTTATCTCCTCTTCTTCAGAAGTTCATTCTCCACCTTTAATCGGTTAATCTCTTCCCTTAACTGAGCTGTATCCTTATCTACGCTGTCGGACCTTGATCCAGCTCCTTCTTTCATCCCTTTATGACTCATCCAAGCAAACAGGAGATTCGTACCGCCCCAAGCCATCATTTCGTTGGGGATATTTTCAGCCAGTCCTGCCAGGATTCCAATCACACCTGCTGCGATAAAGGCACCTCTGCTGACATTTGGTTTTGTAAATACGAACGCTAATCCGATGATCATAATGACACCCATCATCGTTCCGAACGTCTCCAAATTCTCGTTCTCTTCCCATGTTAAAGAAGGGGTGGGCGTTAAGCTCTGGTTAAAAACGAAAAGCATGAAGAAAAAAGATAAAATACCTGCTGCAATTCTCAAGCTGATTCCTCCCTGATGTTTTTCATATTTATGTATCGGTAAGGAATCTCGCAAAATGAAGTCAATTGCACATTGATGACTATTGATCATCTTTATCAATAGCGATGATTGTAATTTCATCCATTTCCTATGCTCATGTTGGAGGCGACGTTCATGTTTGTCGTGATGAGAACATTCATTGTATAAGAAGGTACTTCACAGCTTGTTGTAGATCGTTTTAGTCAGGAGGGCATTGTTGAAAAACACGACGGTTTTGTAGATGTCAATGTATTAGTGAAGAAAGGAAGAAAAGGGAACGAAGAGGTTATCGTGATGATTCGCTGGGAATCAGAAGAGCACTGGAAAAAGTGGGAAACCAGCGAAGCCCACTTTCAAGGCCACCGACAAAACTTTTGGAAAAACCTAAGCCTGAATCGTTGAAACAATTCATGGAATTTATGAGGTGAAGGCAACGAAGAAGGCATCGTCCGAATCTGCTATATAGCTCCATCCTGATGGTCTGACTCGCTGTTCTCATACCCGCCCGCAAAAAGGAACCGGCACCATCCGGTTCCTTTTTCGTACCGATTAACCGTTAATCACATGAATATGATCCAATAGCTTCATGCATAGAAAGTCCACATGATTCTGAGCCATGCTCTCTACTTCCTGATAACTTTGATTAAACCTGCTGCAGTACGTAATAAATCCATGCACCGACATAAACAAGCTCCAAGCTAATGATGATGCTTGAATGGAACCACTGCGCTCATCGAGACTTTCGACGGCTGCGGTATGTACTGCGGTAGAAAATAAATCAAAGCATTTCGCCTGTTCTGTTCTGGAATAACGCCGTAAATCCTCATCCTGAATAAGAAACATAATTTCGTATTGAAATTGATTTTCCAATCCAAATTGAATAAATGCGTCCATCATTTTTTTCAGCTTATCCAACGCATTCAATTTGCTTTCATTGATGATACGCATCTGCTGGCTGAACAGCAATGAAAAGTCATCAGCTACAAGCCGATAGAAAAGCTCGGCTTTATCTTGGAAATGATAATACAGAGAGCCATGACTGTATCCCATTTTTTTAGCAATAGATCTCATAGAAACACTTTGATAACCTTTCTCGAGGAACAGTTCTCTTGCTGCATTCAGAATAATTTCACGTGATAGCTCTTTTTCAACTGCTTTTCTTGCCACTTCCCAACTCACCTCACTATAGTATCCCTATAGACGTACTCAGCCTTGAAAATGTTCATGGTCTATAAATATGGGGTCGAGGGTCGTAATATTCGCTTTCCCCTGTGTCAGATCTGTGATCCAATCCACAAATGAATTCGATTCCGACTCGATCGGATAGCACACAAGTGTTACCTTGTCGGTAAATTCAGTTTCCCCCATGAGCATCTCTCGGTTTCTCAGCTCATTCTCCAACTTTCCCAGCCATGTATACTCGATACCGATCCGTACTTCACGATGCAGCACCTTGTATATAGTCTCCGCCGCATCTAAAGCGGCTACAGCGCCATCCGTATAGGCTCTGATGAGCCCCCCAGCCCCCAGCATAATACCGCCAAAGTAACGTGTAACGACGATCGCCGTATTTTTGATACCTTGATGTTTGATCACTTCCAAGATGGGCTTCCCCGCGGTTCCGCTCGGCTCACCGTCATCGGACTGCCTTTGAATCTGGTCCTGCTCTCCGATGCTGTAGGCGTAGCAATTATGTGTTGCGGACCAATGTTCCTTTCGGATCTGTTCAATAAATTCAAGCGCTTCTTCCTCATTCTGAACCGGCTTGGCATGACCGATAAAACGGGATTTTTTGATTACTATTTCTTTAAAGCCTTGTCGCTTCACAGTCCTAAAGTAATAAGGTGCCATTCTGTTTCTGCCTCCTTTGATGAAAAAGAAGGCAGCTCACTGCTGTATGAACTGCCTTAGCTAATCTTAACGCTGTAGACGTGCTTCGAGTTCCGCCTTTTGTGCTTCAAATCCAGGCTTTCCGAGCAAGGCAAACATATTTTTCTTGTATGCTTCTACACCCGGCTGGTCAAATGGATTGACTCCCAGCAAGTATCCGCTGATGCCGCATGCTTTCTCGAAGAAATATACCAAGTAGCCGAACCAATAAGGGGATGCTTCCGGAATCGAAACGGTCAGATTCGGAACGCCTCCGTCCGTATGGGCTAAAAGTGTACCTTCGAAAGCTTTCTTGTTCACAAAGTCCATCGTTCTACCGCTCAAGAAATTAAGTCCGTCCAGATCATCCGGATCGCTGGCAATCTCGATCGTTTCCTTTACTTGATCGACGAGAATAACCGTCTCAAACAAGTTGCGTGCACCCTCTTGCACGAATTGTCCCATCGAGTGCAGGTCTGTGGAAAAATCAACGGATGCCGGATATATTCCCTTATGGTCTTTCCCTTCACTCTCACCGTACAGCTGCTTCCACCATTCAGAGAAATAATGAAGCGATGGCTCATAATTGACTAAGATCTCAATCGCTTTTCCTTTGCGGTACAGTGCATTCCGAACGGCCGCATATTGATAGCTGGCGTTCTCCGCGAGATTTGGATTCGCGAATTCCTTGGAAGCATCTGCTGCACCCTTCATCATTTCATCAATGTCTACTCCGGCAACAGCAATAGGCAGGAGACCCACTGCAGTCAAGACTGAGTATCTGCCGCCGACATCATCAGGGATGACGAACGATTCGTAGCCTTCTTCATTGGACAGCTTTTTGAGTGCACCTTTTTCTTTATCTGTCGTCGCGTAAATCCGCTTGCGTGCTTCCTCTTTTCCGTACTTCTTCTCCAACAATGCGCGGAAAATACGGAATGCAATAGCAGGTTCCGTCGTTGTTCCCGATTTGGAAATCACGTTCACGGAGAAATCACGATCGCCAATCAATTGAATCAAATGATTTACATATGTAGAGCTGATGTTGTTTCCAGCGAAATACACTTCCGGTGTCTTTCTTTGTTCTTTAGGAAGATGATTGTAGAAGCTGTGAGTCAGCATCTCAATGGCAGCTCTTGCTCCCAGATAGGAGCCTCCGATTCCGATGACAACAAGCACTTCCGAATCCGATTGGATCTTTTGTGCCGCTTTCTTAATTCGGGCAAATTCCTCTTTATCGTACTGCGTCGGCAAATCAATCCATCCCAAGTAATCGGATCCTGCACCTGTACCTTTATGCAGCTGCTCATGTGCCGTCTTTACCGCTTCTGTCAAGTAATCCACTTCATGCTGCCCCAAAAAAGTTAAGGCTTTGCTATAATCAAACTTCAGCCTGTTCAATTGCACTTCCTCCTAACCGAAATATAGGGTGTGTCAGCCTACCTGATTTTCTTTACATGTATCATACTGTACATTTCCAACAAATTTCAAGTGATGAGGTCAACTTTCGACACAATCCCTGATGAATTTAAGCTCTTTCACCCATCGCTCGAAATTGCTTGGAATACACTTATTTTAGAAAAAACGGATGCATAAGATCATTATGCACCCGTTGTCGTTGCTGTGTATTGTTCCAATTAGAGCAGGTTTTTCACTCTGCGAACCGCTTCTTCTACTGTAAATCCATATTCTTCGATGACTTTTGGTCCTGGAGCAGACGCACCGAACGTAGAGATGCCCATGATGTCGCCTTGATCGCCGACATATTTTTCCCATCCGAGCGGATAAGCCATTTCAATTGCAAGTCTGGCTTTCACATCTGGAAGAATAACAGAATCCTTGTATTCCTTCGATTGTTTCTCGAAGAGCTCCCAGCTAGGCATGCTGATCACGCGAACTTGAATGCCCTCTTCAGCCAGCTTTTGCTGCGCTTTAACAGCAAGCTGAACCTCAGAACCGGTGGCAATAATTTGCGCTTGAGGTTTGCCGTTAGCTGCATCGGAGATGACATAGGCTCCTTTGGCAATGCCTTCTTTGCCTTTTTCAGCCGAACCTTCAAGAATTGGCAGGTTTTGTCTCGTTAAGACGAGAGCTACCGGACCGGAAGTATTCTCTACGGAATATCTCCATGCATAGGACGTTTCGTTGCCGTCTGCCGGACGAATCACAGTCATTCCAGGAATGATGCGGAGTGCTGGCAGCTGTTCGATCGGCTCATGCGTAGGGCCGTCTTCACCGACACCAATGCTGTCATGCGTAAGCACATACGTAACCGGAAGCTTCATTAATGCAGCAAGACGTACCGCTGGACGCAGGTAATCGGAGAATACGAAGAACGTTCCGCCGTATGGCTTCACACCCTCATGCAGCGCCATACCGTTCACCGCTGCCGCCATAGCGAATTCACGCACACCGTAATATACGTTGCGGCCGCTGTAATCCTTCGGTGTAAACACGCCCAAACCTTTCATATGCGTGTTGGTCGATGACTCCAGGTCAGCCGAACCGCCGATAATGCTAGGGACATTCTTCGCCAGTGCGTTAAGTGCCGCACCGGAAGCCGCGCGAGTAGCCATTGCCTTGTCTTCCGTGGAGTAAATCGGAAGATCTTTGTCCCATCCCTCTGGAAGCTGTCTATTCACAGCCGTCTCAAACTGCTTCGCCAGCTCTGGATGAGCTTTCTTATATTCTTCAAACATCGCCTTCCATGCTTGCTCTGCCTCAATACCTTTTTGCTTCACTTCGTTGTAATGAGCTTTAACTTCTTCAGGAATATAGAAAGCCTGATCTGTAGGCCAGCCGTATGCTTCCTTCGTCAGTACTGCTTCGTCAGCACCGAGCGGGGATCCGTGAGGACCTGCATGTCCGCCTTTACCGGCTTTGTTCGGAGAACCATATCCGATGACGGTCTTTACTTCGATCAATGTCGGCTTGTCGCTGCCTTGAGCTTGCTTAATCGCCGCATTGATTTCTTGCAGGTTGTTGCCGTCTTCGACCTTCAGCACGTTCCATCCATAACCTTTGAAGCGGCTGTGAACATCTTCGGAGAATGCAAGACTTAATTCGCCGTCCAAGGAGATATCATTGGAATCGTAAAGCACGATCAATTTGTTCAATTTCATGTGGCCAGCCATCGAAGCGGCTTCGCCAGAGATTCCTTCCATCAAGTCACCGTCTCCGCAGATAGAGTACGTATAGTGATTGATGACTTCAAATCCGTCCTTATTGTAAACAGCGGCAAGATGCGCCTCTGCTAAAGCCATACCTACAGCCATAGCGACCCCTTGTCCTAGCGGGCCTGTCGTAGCGTCAACGCCTGGCGTGTGACCGTATTCCGGATGTCCAGGTGTCTTGCTTCCCCATTGACGGAAATTTTTCAATTCTTCTAGGGACAGATCATATCCGCACAGATGAAGCAAGCTGTACAGCAGCATGGAACCGTGTCCCGCAGAAAGCACAAAGCGATCGCGGTTAATCCAATTTGGATTTTCCGGATTATGCTTCATGAATTGCGTCCACAATTCGTACGCCATAGGCGCTGTTCCCATCGGCATTCCTGGGTGTCCCGAGTTCGCCTTTTCAATCGCATCGATGGCCAATGTACGAATTGTATTTACGGCCAATTGCTGAATCGTTTGTTGAGTTACAGACATGCATGATTCCTCCTCCAATTGTAACTTGCATTATTGTACCATTTACGCAGTAGCTTTTCCACATTACCAAGTTAAAATGTACATGAAAATACGTTAGTTGTACGGACAAGTTGTTGTCTTTCGATTAAACAAAGACGACCGTCTTATTTTGATATACGAGAATTCGATCTTCCACGTGCCATTTTACGGCACGCGCAAGAACAATCCGCTCAATATGGCGGCCTATGCGCTTCAGCTCGTCGACGTTATCGCGATGGCTTACCCGCTGTACATCCTGCTCGATAATCGGTCCGCCATCCAGTTCTTCCGTGACATAGTGCGCGGTGGCACCGATCAGCTTCACCCCGCGGTTATACGCTTGGGCATAAGGCTTGCCTCCAACGAATGCCGGCAGGAAGGAGTGGTGTATATTAATGATCTGATTCGGATAATGCTGCAGGAAATATGGCGAGATGATCTGCATATATCTTGCCAAAATAATCGTATCCACTTTACCGCTGATCAATTCAAGATGCTTCTGCTCCGCTTCCTTCTTCGTATCTGCAGTAACCGGTACATAATAGTAAGGGATGCCGAACGATTCTACCTGCTCTCTCATATCCTCGTGATTGCTGATCACCATTTCGATATCGGCGTATAAATCACCCGCCTGCCACTGCCACAGCAATTCAAGCAAGCAGTGATCCTCTTTGGACACAAGAATAGCGAGCTTCTTCTTGCGAGCTGCCAGATGCATGCTCCAATCCATCATGAACGACTCCGCGATCGTCCCAAAATGTTTCTTCAAGCCCTCCAGCCGATTCGCCAAGTTGTCTAAATCAAATTCAATGCGCATGAAGAACATGCCGCCTTCGGGATCCATCGAGTATTGGTCCGACTGAACGATATTCGCGCTTTGTTCCGAGAAGAACTTCGAAACCGCGGCCACAATTCCAGGGCGGTCTGGGCAAGAAATCAACATCCTGCCTCGATTCTGATGGATCTCCTCTCTCTTTTTCGCGTATGCTGTTATCGATTTCACTACGCGGTTCCTCCTTCACTTGCAAACCATGCGGTTAATCGCTGATTGACCGCTTCCTCCTCATAATCCGGAAACAGTCCCGCTTCGGTGACCATATCGTACAACCGTTCCATTGGTTCCCGAGGATCTTGTTTTCTCGCTTTCGCATCCGATTTCAGTACCTGCCACGTATCTAAAATGAACGTGCGGGCATCGATCGATTGCTTCTGGAAATAGTGGCTGATCTTCTCCACATCCTCGAAAAATTCAGCCCCGAAACGCTCTTCTGCATCCCCGCGAAACAATGCGATTTCCGCCTCGTACATCGGACGCTGGATAGCCGGGTCTTTTCCAATCCATGGCGTTTCCAAAATCATCGGCAGGTGCTGCAGGGATGGATGATGCACAATGTAATTCATCGCTTTGAATCCAATCATGCCGGAACCGACGGTCGCATGGCGGTCCTTGCCGGCTCCGCGCGGGTTCTTGCTGTCGTTCAAATGCAGTACAGACAAGCGATCCAGTCCCACAATCTTATCGAACTGTTCTAATACGCCGTCGAAGTCATCGACGATGTTGTATCCGGCATCATGTGTATGGCACGTATCAAAGCAGACTTTAAGCCGTTCATTGTGCTCGACCTTCTCCATAATCGATGCCAATTCTTCGAAGCTGCGGCCGATTTCCGTCCCTTTTCCAGCCATCGTTTCCAACGCAATGTTCACATCGGTTTCCTTAATGCCCGCGAGCACCTCGTTCAGCCCTTCCGCAATTCTGGCAATACCGTATTCCGCATCTTTATCCGTATAGGCTCCTGGATGAAGCACGATGTTCTTCACGCCGATATAATGTGTACGGTGAATTTCCTGCTGAAGAAACTCCACGGCCAATTCATATGTATTGGATTTGTAGGAGCCTAGATTAATAATGTAGGGAGCGTGGACAACGATTTCCTCCACACCGATCTCCTTCATGACCGCTTTTCCTTCTTCTATGAACTGATTCTCAATCGGTTTTCTTCTCGTATTTTGAGGCGCCCCGGTATAAATCATAAATGTGCTGGATCCATATTGCTTGGCCTCATTCGCCGCATTTAAAAGTCCCTTGTCTGAGAACGACACATGGGATCCGATTTTCAACATATGGCATGTCCCCTTTTATTTTCACTATCGTCTATTGTACTAAGATTAGACTGGACCTGCAACGAACGTTTATAGGTATCGAACTTTCTGTTTTTTTCAGGTATAATGCTATATCAGGAATGAATGATAAATCTAAGGCATAAAGGGGTGAAGTAGGCATGCCGGATTGGTTTGCCTGGTTTATCTTTTTCTGGGTGTTTATATTAGTCGGCTTTATGGCGATCGGCGGTTTCTTCATGTTCCGCAAGTTTCTTAAAGTGCTTCCGAAAGCAGACGGAAAATCGAAGCTGGACTGGCAAAACTATTATGTAGAAAAGAGCAGGCATTTATGGACCGAGGAATCCAAGCAGTTTCTCGATCTGCTCGTATCACCTGTACCTTCGGCTTTCCGAGATATTGCAAAGCATTCCATTGCAGCGAAGATCGGTCAGGTTGCTCTTGAGAAAAACGCCACGGAAGTGACACGAGAGCATTGCATTGAAGGCTACATACTCGCTACACCCAAAAGAGACTACAACAGCTTGACATCGTTTTTGAACAAACACAATATCGATTACAGCCAGTATCGCCATCTGTTGAATTGATGAAACTCCCCATTCCAAGTGATGCGAAGCCTCGAAGGATTCGGCAGCGCAAATGTACTATCATCTAGATTGTCTGCGTCACTTTGATGGACCTTGTTCATGAAACGCACAGAAGCCGTTCGCCTCACTTCGTGGGAACGGCTTCTTCTTTATGATGATCGATGTAAACTCAACGGTCTCCGTTAAACAACCCGCCAAGCAAGCTTCCTTCCCCTTTACGGTTTGCATAGCCTGCTGCGGAGATCACGCGATCAGCAAGACGGCTGAACGGCAGCGATTGGATCCACACTTTGCCGGGTCCCTTCAGCGTGGCGAAGAACAAGCCTTCTCCACCGAAAAAGGCCGTTTTGATGCCTTTCACGAATTCAATATCATAATCGACATTCTGTGTCATGGCCACTAAACAGCCGGTATCAATCCTTATCTTTTCTCCCGGGCGGAGCTCTCGCTCCACGATGGTGCCGCAAGCATGAAGAAACGCCAGGCCGTCTCCTTCCACTTTTTGCATAATAAAGCCTTCTCCACCGAAGAATCCTGTGCCCAGTTTTCTTTGAAACTCAATTCCAACCGATACACCTTTTGCTGCGCAAAGGAAAGAATCCTTTTGACATATGATTTTATATTGGTACTCCGTTAAATCCATCGGCAAGATCTTCCCCGGATAAGGTGCAGCAAATGCTACTTTCTCCTTGTCATAACCGTTGTTTGTAAAAACCGTCATAAATAGACTTTCACCCGTAAGCAATCGTTTCCCAGCACCTAGCAGCTTGCCCATCAATCCCGTCTGCTGACTGCCATCTCCGAATATCGTCTGCATGGAAATACTCGGATCCATCATCATCATGCTGCCCGCTTCCGCAATGACACTTTCTCCAGGATCTAACTCAATCTCGACATACTGCATTTCTGTGCCGGAAATATGAAAATCGATTTCATGTGCATTCATCATTTTGATCCACCATCCTTTAACATGGTTTCCTTCTTATCGTTACGAATGTTTGTATCGAAAGATTCGTTTTACAATAATGAAATATTTCATCCTTATTTTGATTTTTACAATCATTTTTAGTTGTGAATTGATCATTTTTGTAATAAAATAAGAATTATGAGGATGATGATTATCGAGGGAGATGAACATAATGGACATTCATATATTCCGCGATCACGACGCATTGGATGAACATGCAGCCAACATCATTACACAGCAGCTCCTGTCTGTACCGGAAAGCGTGTTGGGCATGGCCACAGGCTCTACCCCGATCGGGCTGTACAACAAACTTACCGAGAAGCACGCGGCCGGACAAATCAGCTTCAGACAGGCCTTTACCTTTAATTTAGACGAATATGTAGGGCTGGAAAAATCGCATTCCCAGAGTTACTATGAGTACATGCAAAAGCATTTATTCCGTCATATCGATATTCCGACGGAGCATATTCGTTTTCCGAATGGAATGGCGGAAGATTTGGAGCAGGAATGCCAGCGCTACAATAAGATGCTCGCAGAGCAGCCTATCGATGTACAGCTGCTGGGTCTCGGCCACAATGGACATATCGGTTTTAATGAGCCGGATGAAGAGCTCGTTCAAGAGACGCACGTCGTACAGCTTGAGCCTTCAACGCGTCAGGCGAATGCCCGCTTCTTCGAATCGATGGATGAAGTGCCGACGCATGCCATCACCATGGGTGTCGGGTCGATATTAAAAGCGAAACACATCCTACTGATCGTCAAAGGCGAGGACAAAGCAGACATTGTCTATCAGGCACTGAAAGGCCCGATCACGACGCAATGTCCTGCTTCCCTTCTCCAGACTCATCCGCGATTGACCGTATTTCTCGACGAACAAGCAGGGAGGCGGTTGCAATAAATTCCTTTACTTCTTTTTGGATTGAACATGTTCATATCGTTCTTGAGAATGAAGTAGTCACACAGGGGGCTGTTCAAGTGCAGGACGGCCGAATCACCCAGGTTGCAGAAGCTGCTCCTGCAGATCATGGGCATGTGCTGGACGGACAAGGAGGCTGGCTGCTGCCCGGATTTATCGATCTTCATGTACACGGCGGCGGCGGGCATGATTTCATGGATGCTTCACAGAAGGCCTACGATACCATCACAGCCTTCCATGCGCAGCATGGCACTACGACGATGCTGGCTACGACCGTTACCGCTCCTCAGGATGCAATCGAACAGGTGCTTCACACCGCTGCAGAGAAGAAAAACAGCCCGATCGGTGCGAAATTAGCAGGCGTCCATCTAGAGGGCCCCTTTATCAGCCCGAAATGGCCGGGTGCGCAAAATCCAAGCTATATTGTCCCGCCTCGCATGGATTGGATGGAGCGATGGGTATCCCAATATCCGGGACTTATTCGAATGCTGACACTGGCCCCCGAGACTGAAGGTGCGCTGCCCATGATCCGCTGGCTGGCCGAACGGGAAATCATCGCTGCCTGCGGTCATACGGATGCGAGCTACGAACAAATTTTTGCGGCCGTGCAGCACGGCTTATCCCATGCGGTACATACATTCAACGCAATGAAGGGACTCCATCACCGAGAGCCTGGAACGGTAGGTGCTGTGTTGGAAAGCGATCATATGTATACGGAACTGATTGCCGATGGATTTCATGTACATCCTGGCGCAATCCGCCTATTGACGAAAGCAAAACCGAAAGACAGAGTCATTTTAATTACCGATGCCATTTCGGCTGCCGGTCTCGGAGACGGAGAGTATGCCTTAGGCGGCCTGCCCGTCGTATTGCGAGACGGCGAGGCCCGACTAAAGAATGGCGGCAGCTTGGCAGGAAGTACGCTGACCATGGACGGAGCAGTCCGGTTCATGCTTCAGCACAGCGGACTCAGCATCGTCGATATTTCACGCATGGCCAGTCTTAACCCCGCATGCCGCATCGGGATCGAACATGAAACAGGCAGCATTGCCAGCGGCAAAATAGCCGATCTGGTTCTTATGGATGCGGAATATCAAGTTCGGCAGGTGTGGATCGAAGGCCGCCCCGCTATTTCGACCTCAAAATAAATCGTCGCTTACAGCATAAAGAGGACCGTTTCAAATCGTCGTTCGACTTGAAACGGTCCTCTATTTTATTCCGGCAGATGAACACCGATATTCAACTTGGCAAGCTTGTCCGCTAACGCTGCGGGCAATGCTTCATCGGTAATACAGCCGCATATCGCATCCAGTGGAGCGATCGTAAAGAGCGAGGTTTTCCCTGCTTTCGTATGGTCGAATACGGCATACGTTTCGGTCGAACGTTGAATGAGCGCCCTTGCGATGGACGCCTCCTGCTCCGAATAGGTAGCAAGTCCCTGCAATTCGTTGATGCCGTCGACACCGATGAACATTTTCCCGATATGTATATGCTCCACCATCTTTTCAGCCAGCGGTCCGCAAAGCTCAAAGCTGTTCCCCCGCATAATACCTCCGGACACGACAATCTGAATGCTGGGGTTGGATGCCAGCTCCATCGCGATGTTAACAGCGTTCGTCACTACGGTAATATTTCGCTTCTCCTTCAAAGCTCGGGCAATTAAGAAGCTGGTCGTTCCCCCGGAAATGCCGACGACATCTCCTTCATGAATGAGAGACGCTGCAACTTGGGCGATTCGCTCTTTCTCTAAATACGATATATTTTCGCGTTCTTGGAACGAATATTCCTTCACCGAATGGAGGCCGTCATACATCGCGCCTCCGATCGTACGGATGACCGGTGACGTCTGCTCCAAAAGCTCTAGATCCCTGCGGGCGGTCGCTTCCGAAATATCAAATTGGTCAACCATTTGCTGTACCGTAATTTTCCCATGCCGCTTTAACCAATTCAGCAGCTCATCCCGGCGTTTATCCCCTTTTGACTGCTTAGGACCTGCCATACCTACACCTCTTCCGACACCTCTAGTAACCTAATGATAGCTTAGTTGATCTGAAATTTAAAGCTTGTGTCCATCCTTTGACATTCCCGGGATCGGACCCACCATCATAGAAGTTTCAAAACGATATGTATGCAAACAAAAAAGCCCTTGCAAGCAAGGACTTTTTCTAAGGTGATGCGGTTGAGAGGACTCGAACCTCCACGGGGGGTACCCACTGCCGCCTGAAGACAGCGCGTCTGCCAGTTCCGCCACAACCGCATATTTTTAACGTGCCTCAATCGAGCACGTTTTTTATTATATGATGCTCGGACCAAAAAGTAAAGAGGCATTTTTTGGTTTTTGTAAACCGATGCCTCTCACATTTCGAATATTAAGTTATTTTTGCCCGAGCGCTTCGCTTTATACAGCAGTGCATCGACACGTTGAAACAGCTTGTCCTTTTCCTCCGATGGCTGCAGCGTACTAATTCCGGCACTGATCGTCACCGGATTGTCTTCGAGCTCTTCAATCGGCGTGCTTTCAATCTTTTTCCGAATGTCCTCCATATTTTGAATGCATTCCTCAAGAGATCGTCCCATGAAGATCACCGCGAATTCTTCTCCACCGTACCTCGAAACAATGTCATTCGGTGTGACCATGCCATGGATAATCTCGCCGACCTGCTTCAGCACTTTGTCACCGATCTGATGGCCGTACGTGTCATTGACCTGCTTGAAATTATCAATATCCATAATACACAGCTGCAGTGGAATGGCGTGCCGCTTGCTGTGTTCGATTA
Organism: Marinicrinis lubricantis; assembly: GCF_042658665.1. NCBI lineage: Bacteria > Bacillati > Bacillota > Bacilli > Caryophanales > Paenibacillaceae > Marinicrinis > Marinicrinis lubricantis. Next base: position 28,720 of record NZ_JBHSQV010000029.1, on the reverse strand, counting down.
ATTTTTCCATATATTCATGGAAGGTCTTATGGTTGTACATGCCCGTTAATGCATCGATCTTCGTCATTTTATCAAGCAAAATGCTGCGAATCATAAGCTCCTGCTCCGTCTTTTTGGATTCCTCCAACAGCTTCCACAGATCCTTCACCCGTGCAACAACGATTAATGCGATGGTCATATAAGCGACAAAGCTGATCATGCTTACCACGAACTCAAATATACTGTGGTTCCCCTGATAAGGGTTCACGATCCAGTATACAACAGAGAATAATGCAATGTGGGCCGTACCGTTCCAAAGCAGCTTTGAGCGTTCGAAGAAAATGAGGGAAATGAATATTGGCAGTATCAAAACAATCTGTTCACCATATACATCCTTATGCATAAAAAGGTAGATCGTATAGGAGATAATACCGGAGCAAAGAACCAGTACGATTTCACTAGCTTTCGGGATTTTTCTGAGTAGATAATGAGCCAATAGAAGAACGCCGATGAGCAAACCGTCTGGAAAAAGCATATGGTGAAGAAGAAATGGATGAAGCGCAAAACCTTTTTGGTCCGTATGGAGCGACATCATTAAAACCATCAGTTGTCCAAGAATGAAGAGTATCAAAATGACCCAATACATGAGCATGACGATACGTTTCCATTTGATAAGATTTTGCGTCCGAAATTGATCGAAGTTCATAAACGTTAATCACCTAACGATATCGTCTTAAAGTCCTATATTATAATTTCTCTATTCTTCCAACTCTTTCCTCTTTGCTAAAAAAATTTAACAATTGAGAAATATTTGCTGACCCATGATCGACAAATCACAAACATACGTTCCTAGTATTTTACCACAAAAAGAAAGGAAAACACAGAAGCACCTCTACGATCGTTCGTAAAACCTCTAACCGAGGCCGGAACACATCATCTCGCTTCTCTGGATTCCCTCATACTTCATCAGCACGATCCAATGCCGCTAAAGTAAAAAGGGTTCAGTAAAAGGATGCCGCAGGTTGCAGCGTTACTCTGAACCCTTCACTTCTCTCCACTATGCTTTTCACTTCCCCAGGGGCAGCCACTCCAAAACTCTCTGAATCTTCATATCCCAATAGCCCCACTCATGCGCTCCCGGCTCTTCCTCATAGATATAAGGAACTTCCAGACGCTGCAGATGCTTAAGGAACCGCTGATTGTCCTCGTACAGGAAGTCTTCCGTTCCACAGCACATATACAGCTCTGTCTTTTTAGACGCCATCGCGAATTGCTCAGCCAAATAAAACAAATCGTTCGGACTATTCTTGAATTGCTCCAAACTGCCATAGATGAGATCGAATTCTTGCGGAAATTCTCGATGAAACCAGCTAGGATCCGTCACACCGGACAGACTGGCCACCGCGCCAAAGCGATCCGGAAGAGACAATCCTAGTTTCATCGCTCCGTAGCCTCCCATGGACAGGCCCGCCGCGAAGGTATCCTCTCTGCGATCCGAAACCGGAAAAAACGATTGAACAATACTTGGGAGCTCTTCGCTCACGAAATCCCAATAGCGGTTGCCGCTGACCATATTCGAATAAAAGCTGCGATGGACCTCCGGCATGACAACGACAAGTCCTAACTCCGAGACATATCTCTCGATGTTGGTTCTTCTAAGCCAAATCGAATGGTCGTCTGATAACCCGTGCAGCAGATACAGCACCGGATAACGTCCACCGCTGGCCTTACCTGTGAGCCCAATCTGATTTGTCGTCTGCTGCGGAAAGATTACATTCATCATCGTGCTTAATCCTAATGTATTCGAATAAAATGAACATTGAAATAGTGCCATATCGCAACACTCCTTAACGTATCGATATTGTATTTTACTTATTCCATAAACTAATGACAATATAAGCCGAAATTGACAATCGGCCAGAAAGTAACCGGTTGATTCAGAAAATAAAGCACTTCCTCAAAAGTCGTTACCGGAACAATCAGCATATCCGGCGCCGCAATAACCGCTTCTGCGAGAGATTCCAACGGGACGAAGAACACATCCGGATCGGCCCTTAAAGCTGCTGCGGTATATTGATAAATGCCGGGGACAGCTTCTATTCGGCCATCCTCAAGGATCGTACCGATCCCCATGACCTTCTGTCCTTGTGTCATGTCCTTACCCGTCAGTTCATTGAATAACGCTAGCGCTTCCATCAACCCGTCAGGTGTGTTTTGATTGGGGATTTGACGATAAAACTGCTCGTTCACGGTGTAGCCAATTTCACTGGACGGATTCTCCGAAGTAATGGATGCTAAAATGTTTTTAATTTGCTCCACTTCTTCTGTCCGCCTGTCATCCTTCGGTGCCTCTACCGTCAGCTGAGTACTGTTACCGATCCAAGCAGCCAGTCCATCCGCTACGAGCGCATTTCGCGTTATCATCTCCGGGACCGCAATCGTTCCTTTCGTATGGCGGTTCGCTTCGGACAATGCGATCTTATGCTGGAAATAGGGCGCGCTTACCGCCTGTCCGGGAATATGGAGGCCTAGTGTGCCGCACAGCACAAGAACGGCTCCTACACCTGTCCAAAACGGGTTCATGCCCAACCGCCTAGCACACTCCTGCATAAGGTCGATGACTGCACAAGTACCGATCACAAACATGAGCATCGACAGAAGCCAAGCTTCATCCGCAGAAGCGAAGAAGATCAAGAAGAGAACGATGTACACCACCGAACACATCAAAATGACAGCAGTGACTCGTCTTTGAAAGCACTGAGCAGCAACATCTTTCCATCTAAAATAGGATGATACGCCTGCCATCATTGCCGAAAGCAAGGGAAGCCATTGATACAATGAAGGAAGGCCGAATATCTGAATACCCAGCTTGCCGTTCAAGGTCCAGCCGAAAACATAGCCAAATATGTACGCGCCGTAAAGAACAAGCGCTCCAATATATCCGTATTGGGATCTTTTCAATCCGGAGATCCCCCTTTACTTCTCGTCTGTATTTAACCACATTATAGCGGTTGTCGAACAAAATCTCTATATGAAATAAGCACCGAAAGAAAACCTCTCCGCTTAACAAGAAAGCCCCTTCGTACAATTCATACGAGGGAGCTTTCGTTTTCTTGCTATGCGTTTGCTTTTTCCTTGATTGCCTTAAGCCGCTTCATGACGTCGTTTTCTCCGCGTCCATAATAATCATGCAGCCTGCAATACTCTTGATAGATCTGTTCGTAAACCTTTACATTATCAGGAATAGGCTTGAACGTCTCCTCGCGAACTCTTGCCATCTGCCGTGCCGCATCGACGATGGAGTCATAGCCGCCCTTTTCCGCTCCGGCCGCCACCGCACCGAACATGGCTGCGCCAAGCGCAGGTGTCTGCTTGCTGTCGGCGATTTTGATTTCTTTATTCGTCACATCTGCATAAATTTGCATCAGAAGACGATTTTTTTGCGGCAATCCGCCGCAGGCATAAAGCTCGTTAACCACCACGCCGTTGTCCTGGAATGCATCGATAATCTTTCTCGTACCGAACGCCGTCGCTTCCAGCAGCGCGCGATAGATTTCTTCCGGCTTCGTCAGCAAGGTTAGACCGAGAATCGTACCGGTCAAATTCGTATCCACCAGTACCGAGCGGTTGCCGTTCCACCAATCTAGCGCCAGAAGTCCGGATTGGCCCGGCTTGTATGCGGACGCTTTCTTTTCCAGCCATTCATGAACGCTGACTCCGGCCGCCTCTGCCTCTTTCTCGATATAAGCCGGTACGGCCTGCTCGACATACCATGCGAAGATGTCCCCCACTGCCGATTGTCCAGCCTCATAGCCTAAATAACCTGGAATAATACCGTCTTCCACGACACCGCACATGCCTTCAACTTCCTTTTCCTCCGTACCCAGAAGCATGTGACAGATTGAGGTTCCCATCGCCATGACCAGCTTGCCCGGCTCAACAACCCCTACGCCGGGTACGGCAGCATGAGCGTCGACGTTCCCAACCGCTACAGCCGTGTCTGTCGTAAGCCCCGTCCACTCTGCCATCTGCGGCGTCAGTTGACCTGCCTTCGTACCTAACGGCACGATGCTTCCTCTCAGCTTCGTATCGGTGAGCTGCTCAAGCCGAGGATCCAATGCTTTGAAAAATTCTTTGGATGGATAGCCTTCCTGCTTATGCCAGATCGATTTGTAACCGGCCGTACAGCTGTTGCGCAGGAAGCTGCCGGACAATTGCGAGATGACCCAATCTGTCGCTTCCATGAACAAATCAGCACGATCGTACAGCTCAGGCGCTTCGTTCAAGATCTGCCACACTTTGGCGATCATCCACTCTGATGAAATCTTTCCGCCGTAACGGGCAAGAAATTTCTCTCCACGCTGTGCAGCAATTTCATTCAGACGATCTGCTTCATCCTGTGCGGCATGATGCTTCCACAGCTTGACCCAGCTGTGCGGATGATCTTTGTATTCATCAAGAAAGCAGAGCGGGGTACCGTTCTCATCGACTGGAAGCATGGTACAAGCCGTAAAGTCGATGCCTAATCCGATGACATCCTCCGGCGCCACGCCAGACTGCTTCATGACCGCTGGCACCGAGCGGCGGATCACTTCGAGATAATCATCGGGATGCTGCAGCGCCCAATCGTGCTCCAGCTTCGCTCCTGTGCCGGGCAGTGTCTCATCAATGACACCATGCGGATATGGCGTCACATGGTCCGCAATTTCCGCTCCGTTGCTCAAATCCACCAATACCGCTCTTCCAGACTCTGTACCGTAGTCAATTCCAATTGCGTATTTTTTACTCATTTAAGTCCCCTCCTTTTCGAAATTATGATTTGGGCTGTCCGTAATATGCGTTCTTCCCATGCTTGCGCAGGTAGTGTTTATCCAGCAAATTCTGGTCCATGGAGCCGATACTTGGATTAAGCGCGATCGTGTGATAAGCCATCTTGGCTACTTCCTCTACCACGACGGCATTATGAACAGCTTCAGACGCATCTTTCCCCCAAACGAATGGAGCATGGCTGTACACCAGCACCCCGGGAACCTGCAGCGGATCGATGTCTTGAAACGTTTCAATGATGACCTTACCGGTATCCTTCTCATAAGCCCCTTGAATTTCTTCGGCGGTCATTGGTCTCGTGCAGGGAATTTCACCGTAAAAATAATCCGCCTGTGTCGTTCCTAGTGCTGGAATACCCTTACCCGCTTGCGCCCATACCGTCGCCCATGGAGAATGGGTATGTACAATGCCGCCAATCCCTGGAAATGCTTTATACAATTCAATGTGAGTCGGTGTATCGGAGGAAGGCCGCAAGTTCCCTTCTACCACTTGGCCGTTCAAGTCGACCACGACCATATGCTCCGGCTTCATCACTTCATATGAAACGCCGCTCGGCTTAATGACAACGAGTTTCTGCTCCGGATCGTAACCGCTCACATTTCCCCAAGTAAACGTCACCAATCCGTACTTTGGAAGCTCCAAGTTCGCCTCGCACACTTGTTCCTTCAACTGTTCCAGCATGACTCATTCACCTCTTCCAAAAAAATGATACCCTTATTATAACTTGTACGTACAAGTGTGTCGATAGTTTATTTTATTTTCCTTTGAGAAAAACACCTATCAGAATCCTTAGTTCGAGCATGAGTTCATACGAGAATAGGGTCGGAGTGGATAATACCTTCAGGACTCTCTTGCAGCCGCTTGAAAGCCGCTCCTCCAGCATTACCCGCACTTTCCGTGCCACGTTAGAGCAGTAGAGTCATCAGCTGATGACCTCTAATTTTCTCATTTTACCTTAAAAAAAAGAACCCTGCAGATGCAGGGTTCTAGATCAGTTAGGCGCGAATGGTGGACTCCCGAATAACCAATGTCGGCGGAAATATAGCTCTATCTATACTTATCTTTCCGTGCTCAATCATGGACAGCATCATTTCTGCTGCCTGCACACCGAGTTCCGCCTTCGGATGGGAAACAGTCGTCAGCTTAACCTCTGTCGCGGTAGCATAGGAGGAATCGTCAAATCCAACGATCGAGATGTCCTCCGGTACTTTCAATCCTTTTTCACGAATAACATCCAGTAAATGGACCGCCAGCTCATCGTTATAGCACACAAGCGCCGTCGGCGGTTCCTCAGATGCCAACGCATGTCTCAGCGCATTCTTCGGGCCCTCATATTTATCCTCTGTAGAATAACGGTGAACACCGTGAGGACTGACCTCCAGACCGAGCCTGCGGTGAGCCCTGACGAAGCCTTTCATCCGCTGTACGCCCTGCAAGTCGTCCGTTTTGAAAAGTCCCATGATTCGGCGGTGTCCAAGCCCCAGCAGATGTTCCGCGGCAAGATCACCGCCTGCTTCGTCGTCTAACTTCAAGTACGGGCATTCCAAGTCACCGTATCTTTCATTGATCATCAAATAAGGAATTCGCCGATTATCCAAGGACAAATAGTAATGATAATTCGGATTGCCCTCGGCACTTTTTGTCGGCTCTATAATGAGCCCGCTGATCGCTTGAGACATCATCATGTCCAGGCTTTCCCGTTCTTTTTCCTTCTGGTTATCCGTACTCGACAGCAGGAGGCGATAGCCCCGTTCCCTCAGCGTCGATTCAACCCCCCTGACAATGGAGGGGAAAATATAATCGGAAATATAGGTCGTAATCAGCCCGATCGTCTTCGGGAGATCGGCTGAAGACTCGGTGGTCAAGGTCCGCTCTGCGATGAAGGTACCTTTGCCGTGCATCCGGTACAGCCACCCCTCCTGCACCAGCTCACCAAGTGCTTGTCTAACCGTCTGCCTGCTGATTTGAAATTGTTCCGTAATTTCATTTTCGGATGGAAGCTGATCTCCAGGCTTATATTGTCCTGCGCCTATCCAAGAGATGATCTCCTGTTTCAACTGCATATATTTCGGAAGTTGTTGTTCTTTCACAGCACACCTCTAGCGATTACGTCATGTGCCCATTATAGCAACTTCCAACTTGTACGTACATATTTTAGAGCAATTTCCAACCAAGGTATCTTCTTAATATGGGCCGCGAATATGCATGCTGACTTCGTTATTGTAAAATTCGCGCAGCCGCTGGAGCTCCTCTTCCGTAAAGGATGGAACAACTGCCGCTGCCAAATTATCCTCGACCTGCTTCACATTCTTGAAGCCTGGAATGACGCAGCTGATTTCGGGTTGATCCAAAATCCAACGCAGTGCAGCACGTGCCATCGTACCTCGCCCTTCGGCAATCCACGCTAACCTCCGGCTCAGCTCCACCCCTTTTTCGAACGGCAGGCCTGCGAATGTCTCACCTACGTTGAACTGCTCCCCGTTTCTGTTAAAGCTGCGGTGATCATCCGGCTCAAACGTCGTCTGCTCCGAAAACTTTCCCGTCAATAAACCGCTTGCAAGCGGCAGTCGTACGAGAACACCCACGCCCTGCGCACTTGCCTTCGGGAGCAGCTCTTCTAAAGGCTTTTGTCTAAATATATTAAAAATGACCTGAAGCGCTCTCACATTTGGATAGTTCAGGCAGATGAGTCCTTCCTCCACCGTCTCCACACTCGCTCCGTAGTAACGAATCTTCCCTTCCTGCTGCAGCTTGTCCAGCACTTCGAACACTCGTCCGTCCTTCAATACCTCTGTCGGAGGGCAATGAATTTGATACAGGTCAATCGTCTCCCGATTTAGCCGTTTCAAACTGCCTTCCACGTACAACCGTACCGTTTGCTCTGAGTAGTTGGCTGGATCATGAATATCGCCGGCCCTGCAAAACTTCGTCGCAATACGAGTTTCCTGTTCTCTACCCTTGGTCGCCCGTGCAAGCAGCTCCTCGGCATGTCCATCGCCATACACATCCGCTGTATCGAAGAATCGCACCCCTTGATCCATCGCAGCATGAAGACCCCTAAGCGATTCTTCATCGCTTACGCTTCCCCAAGAACCGCCAATCGCCCAGGTACCGAAGCTGATTTCACTTACTTGAATATCCGTACTGCCTAACGCTCTGTATTTCATCTTCATCCCTCCATCATGACATGTGAATGGTTCCATTCCATTATAACCCAAGAAGGAACAGATGCTAGTAGAGACGACTTCGATTCTCGCGATCGATCCCCGAGGTGTTCGTCGTCCTGAAACGACTCACATCAAGTATGCCTATCGAAAATCGCCGACAGCACTGCAGTGAATCGTATGGTAAAATAATCAATAACGAACACACATCTGCTGCAAAAGGCGTGTTCATATGGAAATTCGAAAGGGTGACAACTTTGGGCGGAGAGCCAACTTCACACTGGAAAATTGCGATCCTTACGGCCAGCGACAAAGCTTCCAAATCCGAAAAAATCGACTCAAGCGCTGATGTCATTAAAAAACAGGTGGGGGATCACCAGCTCGGCGAGATTGTTGACTATCGAATCGTTCCGGACGAGCTCGATCAAATTGCGGCAGCACTGGTTGACATGGCGGATGAGCAATGCGCTGACCTGATCTTCACCACAGGGGGAACCGGGTTTTCTCCAAGAGATGTGACGCCGGAAGCGACGCTGCAGGTCATCGAGCGACAGGCTCCCGGCTTAGCGGAAGCGATGCGGATGGCATCGATGCAGATCACAAGAAGAGCCATGCTGTCCCGAGGGGTAGCCGGCATTCGCGGACGCACGTTGATCATCAACTTGCCGGGAAGCCCTAAAGCAGTAAAAGAGCACACGGATGCTGTTATCGATCAGCTGCCACATGCCCTTCAAATTTTAACGGGTAAGCAAACAGACCATGCATAGCTTAATGCTTGCTGGTCTTTATTTTGAATTTGCGAAAAAACATATTTTCGCTAATCTCGCTCCTGCTGCCGCTTTAGATTAACCTTCATCATTCATATACATGAATTCCATCGGTTCTTTGCAGTGATCAAAACCATTTCTCCGGTAAAATGAAATCGCATCATCACTCGGCCACACGATCATAAATTCAAAGCGCTGCTCTCTCCCCCACTTCTTTACATGTTGAAGCAGCTTAGAACCGATTCCCTTCGAACGACAGCTCGGAATGGTGTACACGTTCGTCATATACACAAAAGGATGGGTAATGCGGCCGGGTCTCGGCACTTTCTCGATCCGTTCGATATAAATATGAGAGACAATCGTACCGTCTATGTCTGCGACCCAGATGAACCACTGATTACCGCTGATGGCTTCCTCCAGAAATGTACGGCATTCAGCATCGAATGGTTCATAGGAAGCTTTCAACGCAGGTTTATGTTCATACGTAAAATCCCACCGCATGCATATTAGCTGATCGATATCCGCTTTTTCCGCTAATCGAATATTCAATACATTCCCCCCTGAATCCTTTGCTGGATAAATAAAAAAGCCCCTGCATGATGCAAGGACTTTCGATGTAATGCGGTCGAGAGGACTCGAACCTCCACGGGCGTACGCCCACTGCCCCCTCAAGACAGCGTGTCTGCCATTCCACCACGACCGCATATTGTATAACTGCATCTGCTGCAGCAAAAACTGGTGAGCCATGAAGGACTCGAACCTTCGACACCCTGATTAAAAGTCAGGTGCTCTACCGACTGAGCTAATGGCTCTCATTCTGTCTTAGCAAAGTAAGAAGTGGTGACCCCTACGGGATTCGAACCCGTGTTACCGCCGTGAAAGGGCGGTGTCTTAACCGCTTGACCAAGGGGCCGTAATCGTATCGTTTTTTGACGACAAAATGTATTATATCAAGAGCATCACGGTTTGGCAACTCATTTTTTTCACCAATTCGGCCAAGTTCCTCTTCATGAAAAAAGCTGCACACAGCAGCCTGTTTTCGCAGGAAAACGGTACGGAGAGAGAGGGATTCGAACCCTCGCGGCTGTTACACCCTAACGCTTTAGCAAAGCGCCCCCTTCGGCCTCTTGGGTACCTCTCCAGAAAAAAATGGCTCCCCGAACAGGACTCGAACCTGTGACAACTCGGTTAACAGCCGAGTGCTCTACCAACTGAGCTATCGGGGAAGGACATCAACTAATTTACCATGATTTAATTTTATAGTCAAGAGCACCTTCATTTCAATTATTGGAAACCTTAAAGCCGCTGCTGCAGCTCAAGTTTTCCTTTGCATTTGCCGCAGACATACTTCTTGGTATTGATTTTCCGTTTTCTGCGGTAGGATAAACCGCAGCTTGTACAGACATATACATATTTATATTCCATTTTCCGTTTGGTCGTTACGGCCTTGCAGTAACGCGATCCGCCCGTCTTTTCCAAAAGCTTCTTAAAATCCTCATCCCGGTGCTGGTATCCTTTGTTTTGCAGATGCAAATGATAATGACAGAGCTCGTGCTTAATAATTTTCTCTACTTCTTCTATTCCATGAACTTCGAGCTGCTTCCAGCTGATTTCGATATTGTGACTGCCTGTAAAATATCTTCCGCCCGTAGAGGTCAGTCTTCGATTAAACGTCGCCTGGTGCCGGAAAGGAAGTCCGAACCACTGCAGTGAAATTCGCTCGACCCAGCTTTGCAATTGCTGATCATTCATTGTCTTTGATTCCTCTCCTTATTTCATAAGCTTCCCTTGAATTTTAACTCCTCCTTCCGTTAAACTGTCAAGTATGAACGTGACTAGAGAGGGGTTAGAACGAGTTGTCAACGATGAAATATGTCATCTTTCAAGCGAAGGATCGGGTCGAATTCGTCGAAATGCCTGCATCGTATGCTTATCAATTGAGCGCTTTGAACGTGAGACTTCAGAAGGAAGTAGGCAAGCTTACGGCCGATCAAATACCTCAGCTGCCGGTAGTCCTCGGTGAATGCACGGAACTGGAAATCGTAGCTAAAGATGTAACGGTCATCAGCGGATTAGACTATATTAATCATTTGGAACGCACCTTTGCCGAGGTTCAAGAAAGTTCGTACCCGCTGATTTCCTTATTGACGGAAATTCGGGCGCTGCAAGCGCAGTTGGAGCAGTGGTACGAGGAAGAATACGAAGAAAATTAATCTGGGACCTGCACGAGAGCGGATATTAGCCCGTAAGATATTATTACCATCATACAACGTTCCGTTAGGAGGGCTGATGTCATGCCGCAATGGCTTTGCAACCAGTTGCTGCGGGCTTACCTTACGAAAGACATACGGCAGATCAAGCTCCTAAACGACTGCTGGTATTTCTACCGTGACAAATACACGGAAGACGAAGGCCAGGAGTTCAGCGGCAGCAAAGGGTTTAAATAGCTCTGTGCAGCTCATTCATGATTCATGCAATCGAATTTTTCTGTAAGCGACAAAACAAAATGCTCCCAGACAAAGGCGAAAGTCTTCGTTTCTGGGAGCATATTTTTGTTTAATCGAAAGATAGCGGCTGGCGCCTTGCGCTCTACGACGAAGCAGACCGCTTCATCGTTAAGCTGACTCTTCCCTTCTTCTCATCGACACCAAGCACCCATACAGTCACGATATCTCCTACCGACACAACATCCATCGGATGCTTCACAAATCGATCGCTTAATTGCGAAATATGAACAAGTCCATCATTCTTGACGCCAATATCTACAAATGCACCGAAATCAATAACGTTGCGAACCGTTCCTTGCAGCTCCATCCCGGGCTTCAAATCCTCAAGCTTCAGCACGTCTGTACGGAATATTGGAGCTGGCAGCTCATCCCTTGGATCCCTGCCGGGGCGCTGCAGACTCTCCACTATATCCTTGAGTGTCGGTACGCCGACCCCAAGCTGCTCTCCGAGCTGCTGAATATCCACCTGCGCCAATTTTTGCTTCATCTGTTCGCTGCCAAGCATCGAGCGGTCCAGCTTCATCTGCTCCAGCAGCTTTAGGGCTGCACTATACGATTCCGGATGAATCGGGGTGTTGTCGAGCGGCTCGCTCCCTTCCGGAATTCGTAAGAAACCGACGCACTGCTCGTATGTCTTAGCACCAAGTCTGGGCACTTTTTTGAGCTGAGCGCGGTTGTCAAACTTCCCGTTCTCATCCCGGTACTTTACGATATTTTTGGCAATCGTTGCATTAATCCCGGAAACATAGGACAAGAGCGAAGGGGAGGCCGTGTTCAAATCGACACCCACGTGATTGACGGCCGATTCCACAACGCCCTTCAAGCTTTCTTCCAACCTCTTCTGTGATACATCGTGCTGATATTGGCCGACACCAATCGATTTCGGATCAATCTTGACCAGCTCTGCAAGCGGATCCTGCACTCTACGAGCAATCGAAATGGCACTGCGCTCCGAAACATCGAGATCAGGAAATTCTTCCTGGGCCAGCTTAGAAGCCGAGTATACACTCGCCCCCGCTTCATTTACAATCAAATATTGTACCTGACGAGCCGGAGCCCACTTCTTAATCAGACCGGCAATGAACGTTTCCGTCTCACGCGATGCGGTACCATTGCCGATCACGATCAACTCGGTACCGTACTTCTCTACCAAACGGCCAATGATTTGCTCTGCCTCTGCCGTTTTATTGTGCGGCGGTGTTGGATACGTCACTGCAATTTCTAGCATTTTGCCTGTTTCGTCGACGACGCCGAGCTTACAGCCTGTACGATAAGCCGGGTCTACCCCGAGAACGATTTTGCCTTTCACGGGAGGCTGCAGCAGCAGGCTTCGCAGGTTATCCGAGAACACTTCGATGGCCTTCTCCTCACCCTGCTCTGTTAGTTCCCCCCTGACTTCACGCTCGATAGAAGGCGCAATAAGACGCTTGTAAGCATCCTCTATAGCGGAGGACAAATATGGAGTGGAAGGACATGACGCTTTGAATACTCGTTTCTGTATATACTGATAAATGATCTCATCCGGCACTTCCAAGCGAACCTTTAAGATATCCTCCCGTTCGCCACGGTTGATTGCCAACGTCCGGTGCGGCGGCAGCTTCTTTACCGGCTCTTGGTATTGATAATACATTTCATAGACCGACTCTGCTTCTTTATCCTTCGCTTCAGTGCAAAGGATGCCCTGCTGGAACGTATGCTTACGGATCCATGCCCTGATCTCGGCATCATCCGACAGCTGCTCCGCGATAATATCCTGTGCGCCTTGAAGCGCTTCCTCTATCGAATGAACTTCCTTCTCCGCATCGATGTACAGCGCTGCTTGTTCTTCAGGATGAAGCTTCGAATGCTGTTCAAGCAGCCATTCGGCCAAAGGCTCAAGACCTTTTTCCTTGGCAATGCTTGCACGGGTCTTTCTCTTCTGGCGGTATGGACGGTACAGATCCTCGACGGTCTGAAGCTTTTCTGCGATTAAGATGCTGTTTTTCAGCTCGTCTGTCAGCTTTCCTTGTTCATCGATAAGACGGATGACCTCAGATTTACGATCCTCCAGACCTCGCAAATACGCAAGCCGCTCGGAGATCAGCCTAATTTGTGTCTCGTCCAGCTCTCCGGTCATTTCCTTGCGATAACGGGCTATGAACGGGATCGTATTGCCCTCGTCCAGCAGTCCTACGGTCGTACGAATTTGACGAAGCGAGATCCCCGTCTCCACCGCCACCTGCTTCAGTATTCTTTCCTGGCGCGCCTTCAGCTCCTGTTCTTCCAACTTCCCCTGCTCAAGCGCCTGCTCTGAATTTTGCTGCATCCTTTGTCCTCCCTTTAGGGTGAAGCACGAAAAAACGAGGGGAGCCTCCCTCGTTTTACGCTTCTTAAAAATCGATTAGGCCCACACTAATCTGCAGCGCCTCCTCCACCTTCTTCATCGTTTCATCATCCAAATGTGTAATCTTATCTGTCAACCGCTGTTTATCAATTGTACGAATTTGCTCCAGCAGTATCACGGAGTCTCGGTCGAATCCGTGTGTCTTCGCATCAATCTCCACATGCGTCGGCAGCTTTGCCTTTTGAATTTGTGCCGTAATCGCCGCCACAATCACCGTAGGACTAAATCGGTTTCCGATATCATTCTGAATGATGAGGACGGGCCGGATCCCGCCTTGCTCTGAGCCGACCACTGGTGACAAGTCTGCGAAAAAAACATCACCGCGTTTAACAATCAATCGCTCACACCCCGCTAACTAAGCGGTCAAGAGTACTGTCCGCATCTTCCTCCGCATAAAAAGCCTCAGATGCCATATTCAAGTTAATCTTTGCCATTTCCATATAGCCTCGCTGCATCGTTTCACGCAGCATTCTCTTTTTCCGTTCCATTAAATATACCTTCATTGCCTGTCGAATAAATTCGCTGCGGTTGGAATTTTCATTGCGTACGATACCGTCCACCTCTTGCAGCAGATAATCTGGTAAGCTGATCATAATCCTTTTGGTGTTGTTTGCATTGGCCACCGATTCCGCACCCCCAAAACATTTCCAAACCATTAATACCATTATGTCGTAAGGCAAACAGAATTATACAAATCAATATATGAGCCTTGTATATCCTTTATGCTATACGAACATGTATTTCCCCATAGAAAAACCATTTTCCCATATAACGATAATTATTCTGCCTTCATCGCTTAATTCCTGTTTTTTTGTTCATCATTTTTGCAGCTAATTAATGTAAAAGTTGATTAATAATTTCGACGACCTGCCCATGCTTCACATACACTCTGGGTACACGATTGGAGACCATACACGTGATCTCATAGTTGATCGTGCCCAATGCATCGGCAAGCTCTTCCACAGGCAGCATTTGATCTCCCTGGCGGCCGAAAATAACCGCCTCGCAGCCAATTCGGACATCTTCAATCTCTGTCACATTCGCCATGCATTGATCCATACAGATCGTACCTACGACCGGAACTTTCTGGCCCTGAATCAGTACGTGCGCTTTATGGGAGAGCAGCCTTGAAAAACCGTCTCCGTAACCGACCGGCAGCGTAGCAATCACTTCGTCGCCGCTGGTACGATAGGTTGCGCCGTAGCTGATCGGGGTCCCTGCAGGAAGCTGCTTGACCATAACGACTCCAGTTTTAAAGCTCATGACAGGCTGCAACTGAATATGCTGCCGCTCTACTTCTGTCGAAGGATACAATCCATACATGCTGATCCCTAAGCGTACCATATTAAAGGAAAGCTCCGGCGTATCAATGGCTGCTGCACTGTTACCGGCGTGGATCCAAGTAAACCGGTGATCCATGCTTCGCTGGACAGCGTCAACAATGCCTTTGAAACGTTCATGCTGCATCAGCGTAAACCGCTTATCCTTCTCATCCGCACAGGCGTAATGGGTAAAAATGCCTTCTACTTCTACATTATTCAGTTGTAGTACTTCTTCAATGAAACGCAGCGCTTCCTCCTGATCGGTGATACCGATGCGTCCCATTCCACTATCGATTTTCACATGAATTTTTAACGTTTTCCGATGCGATGAACGCTTCATCGCTGCTAATACATTGCGGTCATATACCGTAAGCGTAATGTCTTCCTGGCGCGCAGGCTCTATTCCTTCCGGCGGCGTATATCCCAGCACAAGAATCGGCTTACGAATGCCCGCTTTCCGTAATTCAAGAGCTTCATCCAATATGGCTACGCCCAAATAATCTACGCTGAGCATCTCCAACTCCCGGGCGATCTCTACTGCACCGTGACCATATGCGTTGGCTTTCACCACCGCCATCATTTTCAATGAGGCTGGCAGTATGTTTCGAAATTCCGTAATGTTATGTCGCAAAGCATCCAGCGAAATTTCAACCCGGGTTGGCCGATAAATCGAATCCATACCCCTTCACCTTTCTCTGCGCTGTTCGGCTTATAGGTCGACGGTTATGCTGGTCATACAGACCACGAAATCATCCATCGTCGCATCCGAAACAACCACCTGAACATCCGCGTTAATCGGGTTGCTGACACTACCCATTCAGGGCATATAACAATCCTATGTTATCGGCTCGAGGGGTCTGCTGTCAATGCTCATTGCACATATGGAGCGCGAGAAAAGGCAGGTAATTTCAACCTATCGGCCTGTGCCCGGTATGAACGACTTTATTTGCCGATTTGTCCTTGAACGGATTCGGCAATTTTTACCATCTCGGATTCCGGAAGATCTGCCGAGGAGAGCTTAAACTCAATACCGTCGTAGAACCAGCGGAGCATTTTCTTCTCATCGCCGGTCATCACGCCCTGCATGCCTCCAATGTCCACCAGCTTGCCGACTCCCGCATCGACCGTTTGCTCCATCGGTCTCGACTCCACAATGGTGTAGTTGTATTCACCTGTAAAGTCCAGCATGACAGCCATTTGTTCACCAAATTCCAGGTCATGGACTCCGTTATGCAGGACACCTTCAGGCGTGTATGCCGGCATAATGACGCCAAACTGCTCCTCTACGCCATCATCTTCGATCTCACCCATCGTCGGCATCACTTCTAATTCATAGCTTGTTAAGTTATGCTGCATATCAAATTCACTTGCTTCGAATTTCTTATCGAATTCGAATTGGTTAAACTCCAATTCCACGAGCACTTGATTGCCGGAATCGGCAATTTCTACCCTTTTCGCTGCATAGCTTTTTTGATCGAGCCAAATTTTTTGTCTGGCTAAGGTACTGTTCTGGTAATTGGCCGTCACATCGAATACATAAGCACTATGTTCATCGTCCTTCGTAAACTGGCGCTGCCCGTCTTGAATAATGCTGTCTGCTAACGTTTGATACAGATACACCTGTCCTTGACCTTTCGGCCATTCGCTCTGGAAACGGAAGCTCTTCTTCAAATGAGGCGTTAAAATAAACACCCCTTCATCATTGCGAAGCACGATTTGAGAAATATCCTTCTCCATATTCGTTAGCGCGATACGGTAATACTCGGGTTTTTGGTAAGATACCTCAACTTCGTATTTTTGGGGCTCCTGGCTTGTATGAATCGTCATCACGCCCGATGCATAGTAACTGTTCAAGTCATTCACTACATCGCCTAAATCTCCAACTACATCATTTGCTGATTTGCTGCCACAACCCGCTAAAAATGCGGAAACGCATATCACGAGAGCCATAAGCACTGTGATTTTACGCATGTCATCATCCCCTCTTAAACAGTTTGGTTTCAACTGATACATGTCTATGAGGGAACTTGGACAATTATGCAGACAGGTTTGACGAGCCTGACAAGTTAGGAGTTGGGGATGATGCAGGTAGGATGGATCTAATTCGATATGGGTGGATATCACATGGGAGTACATCAAACTAGGGGCTATATTCTTATAAGGCGGCTGGCTGAACTATGCTTATAGTTCAGGAGTAGTCCATTAATGGATGGTGCTTTTTCATACGGGGATGGTCATCTTAACCGATGAGATATCATTCTATGAGATATCACTCTATGAAGAGCAGGAATGCACCACATCCACAAACGAACAAGGTTTCATGATCCGATATAGTGCATTTTTGCACCTGTATCAATCAACTGCCGAGAGTTCGCCACATTATAGTGCAGAAATGCACCTTAATCTCGTGTAGACAAGGTTTCATGATCCGATATAGTGCATTTTTGCACCTGATTCAATCAACTGCCGAGAGCTCGCCACATTATAGTGCAGAAATGCACCTTAATCTCGTGTAGACAAGGTTTCATGATCCGATATAGTGCATTTTTGCAGCTGATTCAATCAACTGCTGTGTACTCACTCCGTTATAGTGCAAGAATGCACCTTATTCTCATGCAGACAAGGTTTCATGATCGGATTTGGTGCATTTTTGCACCTGATTCAATCAATTGCCGTGTACTCGCTCCATTATAGTGCAGAAATGCACCACATCCACAGACGAACAAGGTTTCATGATCCGATTTGGTGCATTTTTGCACCTGGTTCAATCAACTGCCGTGAGCTCGCCACATTATAGTGCAAGAATGCACCTTAATCCCATGTAGACAAGGTTTCATGATCCGATATAGTGCATTTTTGCACCTGATTCAATCAATTGCCGAGAACTCGCTCCATTATAGTGCAGAAATGCACCACATCCACAGACGAACAAGATTTCATGATCCGATATAGTGCATTTTTGCACCTGATTCAATCAACTGCCGAGAGCTCGCCACATTATAGTGCAGAAATGCACCTTAATCTCGTGTAGACAAGGTTTCATGATCCGATATAGTGCATTTTTGCACCTGGTTCAATCAACTGCCGTGTACTCGCTCCGTTATAGTGCAAGAATGCACCTAAAAATAAAGTCACCTCACCCCATCCCACTCACTAGGGGGTTCTACGCGCCGGAACGGCTGCACAGTCTGACCCCCAGCACAATCTCGGCTCTTCTTTGATTGAGCTCAATTTCCCTCTTCCACCTAGGCTTCCTTTATTCCCGCCCCACCTCCCGGGCTTCCTTCTCTCTTGCCATCACCATACTGTATCATCCGCCAAAGATTGAACCCGTTCATATCGGGTGACTCTGCCGCTCTCACCTGACACCAATGGTCGCAACTTCCCTTTGTCACACAATTGCTGGAGTACCTTTACCGCTGTTCGTTTATTGATTTCGAATTCACGGACAAGATCAATCGGGCGAATAGATTTAGTCTGGCGCATGGCGAGCCGCATTACTTCGCGTTCCATAAAGGTGTGTTCACTTTCTGCCTGGGCGGATAAATAGGGAGCAAACAAGGATCTCAGCAAAAATATCGTTACATCTGCATTTTCCTCCAGCTCATCATATGGAATGGACACAATTCGATAGCCGAGCGATTGCAAATAGATCTCCCTATTCAGCTCTCGGCGGTACCTAATACGGTCCGTATTTTGGACATGTGGACCATATCCTTTAATTTCAAGGGCAAATCTAAAAGAACCGCAACTCCATACAAAATCTATAAAATAGGGCCTTCCACGCCAATCAACAATCTCATATTCAGGATGCAAATGTTCAAAATTACCGAATAAAGGCCACCATACCCGTTTTAGAAACAGGCGTTCACCGTGACCATGTCCTCGCTGCAACCGACTTCTTCTCTCTCCAGTCCGACGCCGCAAATGTGAATTCAGCCAATATTGATGCGCGTCTTCAAAACCCAAGCATTTCGCCTCCTATCCGAGCACAAAAAAGCCCCAAACTCCTTGTATCACAAAGGGAATTTGGGGCGTGCTTCGCCGTATTCTTTACCTCAATCCAAACGACATGATGAGTTTCGGCCGTTTGGATGAAATTGATCCAACATTTATATTAAATAAGCTATATGGGTCCGAGTCAACTACTATGTTGGAGATGCGTATGTAAGCAGAATCATTTGACGAACACCACATGAATCCGCCGGAAGAACTTTCCCTAATGTCCTTGTTCAGCCCTGTGCTTCTGGATATCGACCAAGTCCGTCCTCATACATTCATCGCCCAAGGATCACGTTCACCTGCAGCAAAATTGTCCACTTGGGAACTTAACGCCTTTTCACTGCAAATCTTAATACCGTCTTTAGCTTCGCTGGTTCTGTTTTTCTTGGATCCGATATATAGATTTCACGATGCGTTTTGCTCATGCGCTCCCATCCGTTGTCTTCACAATATGCCTTCATCTGGGCAAAGGTCCCCGGTTCATCATCATAGCTGCCAATATGCAGCATTTGACAGCTTGGCCCATCCGTCCATTCCCCGAACGTCACCTTCTCTAACCATGGACTTGGCTTTTTCTTTCGCGCACGCTCTTGAAAATGAACGAACCATGCATCTGTCACAAAATCCGGCTGGCGGATCATGATCGTATATTTCAGATTATTTTTGTCTGCAGCAGGCTTGGAGTAATCGACCAAATCCCACACCCCTTCAAGCGGGTAAACCGTATATTCGTAATATCCGGGAGGAACGTTATCCGTTTTATATGACATCTTCACGGCATAACTCAAACCATACAAAGCTTCTACTGCCCTTGCATACGCTTCTCCATTAGGATCTCCTTCCCCGCTGATCATGAAATAAGACATCTTGGGCACATCTATTATGGATGGAGCAGCCTTTGGCAAATAAAGATCCCTATCGTCTTTTTTATAATCGACTTTTCGAACCAATACTCTCTTCCCCTTTACAGAAAAATATAAGCTGAGTGTAACGATTTAAAGATGACAGCATATTGTCAGCATTCCATTTCTTAGTTGGACGCATGAGAAGGGAATGTGAATAAGGAACAAAAAAAGTTTAAATGTCATAATTAATTACACATCACAAATAAAATTCGATTAATATTCACATTTATCGATAAATTCCATTAATATCCTGTTAAATAACATAACATGTATTTATAATATGAAATCATAACGAGTATTTATGTTAGTTTATTTAACATAGATTACTATTTATTCGAGGAGGATAATCCATGCACTTATCCAAAAAGATGAAATGGAAGTCAAGTTTAGCCATGATTTTAGTCACCGCCGTTCTGCTTTTTCCATTATTACAAAGCTCGAAAGCCGATGCTGCAGCGAGAGAACAAGACGGACTGAACCGATTGGAGACGATACTCGAACCCATCATTCAAGCTGCACAGGAGGATGGAATTGAAGCTGCCGTCGCAGTTCAGGATTTAAGCGGTACATTTGGTCATGAGAAGCTCCAGGTGGGGTCTTCGGATTCGTATTTAGCCGCCAGCACCATTAAGCTTGCGTTAATCACTGCTCTCATGCAGGAGGTTGAAGCTGGCACGTATTCTCTGGAAGATACGATCACCGTGACACCCGACGTTGTTGTCGGCGGAGCCGGAACATTGAAAAACGAGGAATTCCCTCAAGATGTGACCATTGAGCATTTGGCCCGTTTGATGATCACTCAGTCCGACAATACCGCTACGAACGTCCTCATTGATCTAGTCGGGTTCGCTCGAGTGGAAACACTTATCGATGAACTGGATTTTGAGGTGATGCAGCTCGGCCGAAAAATGATGACGACTGCCAATCCTCCGGAACAAGAGAATTACGTGAACGCGGACGAGCTGGTTCGATTGCTGGAGTTAATCTATAAAGGCGATCTGGTATCCGCAGCTTCCCGAGACCAAATCATCGAATGGATGATGACGCAAGAGGTCAAAACTAAATTCGGCGCAGCACTTCCCGGCAAACCGATTGCACACAAAACCGGCGAATTGGGTGATGTGAGCCACGATGTCGGCTACTTCCTCATTCCCGATAAAGAAATTGCCATTTCTGTTCTAACGAAGGTGACCAGACCGGAGGATGCCGGCAAAGCACAGGAACTCGGAAATCCGATTGTCCAGCGAATTGCCAAGGCAGTATATAACTTCATAATGGACTACCCCGCTCCATCCGATACTTTGTCCTCATGGCCAGCGATGTCGGTCGCACTCGTACCGATCATCGATGAAGCTGAGCAAAATGGGATACGCGTCTCTGTGGGAATCAAAAACTTGAGTGGAGCAGAGGGAGATAGAGAAGTACTGCTAGGGTCGAGACAATCATATGCGCCGGCAAGCACGATCAAGCTGGCACTGGTATCCGCCCTGATGAAGCAGGTTGATGCCGGAGAACTGACTCTTGATCAAACCGTTACAGTAGAGCCGGAAGACGTTGTCGGAGGTACGGGTTCGCTGCAGGAAGAACAGTTTCCACAGGATGTGACCATCGAACGCTTAGCCCGACTGATGATTACCCAATCAGACAATACGGCCACGAACGTTCTGATTGACGTTGTAGGTTTGGACAAGGTGGCGGATCTCATGGACGAATTGAATCTGGAAGTAATGCATCTCGGAAGAAAAATGTTCGCAAGCGCGCCTACACCCGAAGAAGATAACTACATTGATGCCGCGGACCTGATTACCTTACTGGGTGCCATCTATAATGAAGAATTCCTCTCGAAAGCTTCCAAAGATCAAATCATAGAATGGATGGAAGCACAAGAAGTAGATACGAAGTTCGGAGCGGCGCTGCCAGACGCGCCTATCGCCCATAAAACCGGTGAAAATGCGAATGTCACACACGACACAGGATATTTCCTCATTCCAGGCAATGAAGTGGCGATTTCGGTATTGACAGAAGTCACGACAACCAGCGACTTTGACGAAGCACAAGACATCGGCAACCCGATTGTGCAGTCGATCGCCAAGAAAGTCTACGAGACGCTTACGTTCGCATTCCCATTCACGGACGTACCGGCAAACCACGAAGCAAGAGCTTACATCGAAGCCGCTGCAGCCGCCGGATTCATGGGTACACCAGCAGATACGATGTTTGGCCCCGAACTGCCGATCACGCGTGCAGAGTTTGTCTCTCTGCTCGTTAAAGCGGTCGGTGTAGAGCGAGCAGGAGCTCTTCCGTCATTCACCGATGTTCCCGGCGATAGTCCGTATGGAGCTGATATCGCGACAGCCCAAGAGATGGGGATTACATCAGGTATCTCAGCAGAGCTGTTCGGTTATGAGAACATCATCAGCAGGGCCGAAATGTCCGCTATGTTGGTTCGGGTCTATGAAAGATGGAATGGTGCTTTCGAAGACGCAACTGAACTGACTTATCTGGACACAGGCAGCATTCCGAAGTGGGCTATGGAAGCTGTATCCAAGCTGCAGCCCTTGAATGTGATGGAGGACTATGGAGACGGTACGTTCCGTCCGGACGAATCCGTTACTCGTTCCGACGCCGTGAAGGCGGTCATCACACTGTTGGGGTTGTAATGAATAAGCTTTAAACCCATCCATTTAAAACGGTGGAACAGGATTGTCTCCCTGTCCGCCGTTTTTCAACTTAGGTGCAGTGCGTCGATGATTTCCATATTTCTATTTCTTTTTACTTAATTTTTAGCAAATAATGTATTCAAGGACATACTAACCTTAATCCATGAGAAAGGTGGTAGGTATGTATGCACGACAAACAGCACGTCATCAAAGAATTGAATAAGTTTTTAAGAGGACGTTACATGGGCGTTCATCAATATGAGCAATTAATACAGCATGCGCAAAACCCGCTGCTGAAAGAGAAGCTTCAGCAATTCCAAGAGCATGCCAAGCTCGGTGCACAAAAAGTGGCAAAGCGGATTGAACAATTAGGAGGGACGCCCACTGACGATGTAGGGGTCATGGGGAAAATTCAAATTTGGCTGAAAAGCATAAAGGGATATCCCGAACAGACGGATGAGATCCTCCATGATGCGCTCGTCGGTGAAAATAAATATGGAATTCACCTCTCTCATGAAATGGTCGCAGGGGAGCTCGACGAAGAGAGCACGAAACTGATCGATTCTTTGCTCGAAGAAGATCAGAAGCGCGTCGACCAGATTAGACAATGGATCCAATCACACACCATTCTTGAAGCCCGCTGAATCCGTATCCGTCACCAAATTCACTCTTGTCGATCCTTTATGCTATACTGTTTACAACGTAAACATTTTGGAGGATCTCATCAATGAAAAAAGAAGAGCATCATCTATCCGATCCGATTCAACGTCTGCCAAAAGGGATCGCACTCAGCTGGGGCTTGGAAAAGGAACCGCAGCGAGGACCTAAACGCGAACTGACTCTACAGCAAATAGTCAACACTGCCATCCAAATTGCGGACAAGGAAGGACTTCCAGCCGTTTCGATGAATCGGGTCGCTAAATCACTCGGATATACGGCGATGTCGCTATACCGTTACATTTCCAGCAAAGACGATCTATTGCTGCTCATGCAGGATGCGGTCTGCAATATTCCGATTCCGGCGGAAAACTCTGCAGCACATTGGCGCGAACAGATGCGCGAATATACGCAAACCTGCCTCCGCACCATTTGGGAACATCCTTGGTTTGTAGACCTTCCCATCTGGGGCGAGCCGATGACGCCGAATCACATGCAGTTCGTGGAGTGGCCCCTCCGCATTATGCGAGATTTTCCGCTTACAGATCGGGAGAAGATGTCCATGATCATATTAATCAGCAGCTATGTACGAGCTTGGGGCAGTATTCTCCGAGATTCTTCTCGTGCCGAACAAGAAACCGGCGTTCCGGAATCGCAGAGAAGGGCGGATCTCGGCAGCGCACTTCTAGCATTGGCGAGTGCCGAGCGATATCCACATCTGTATCCGCTCATCGAATCAGGAACCTATACAGAAGAGAACGAGACGGAATCCAAAAGCATGTTTGGTCATGATTTTGATTTCGGACTAGAACGGATATTAGACGGAATTGAACATTACATTCAGAAATGAGCGCCTTACGTAAAAAACAGTGGCACCTTCCCAAAGGAACCACTGTTTCCCTTCATTCGCCAAAACGATTACCTCCGTCCTGCCTTCCGATGGAACACCCTGACACTCCATATGATCGAGACGGCCAAAATGAGAATACACCACCCTAATGCCCATAAGATATGCTCCGCAACAGATGTCCCTGTCAGCAAACCGCGTATGGTCTCGATGACCGGTGTAATGGGTTGATGTTCCGCCACCCATTGCAGCCATTCCGGCATTGTACTCGTGGAGACAAAAGCGCTGGATAGGTACGGCAGAAACAATATAATAAAACCATAGCCATTCGCGGCAGATGGACTTCCTGCGGATAAGCCAATGGCAGCAAACAGCCATGTCAGAGCCAAAATAAATAATACAATAATGCCGATCGAAATAAGCCACTCCACCGCATTAGCGGAAGGTCTGAAACCTACCAAAAGAGCAACGCCAATTACGATACCGGTAGCAACCAAATTACGAACTAAGCTTGCGACAACATGCCCCGTAATGACACTCAAGCTGAACATGGGCATGGTCCGAAGACGATTAATGATTCCCGTTGTCATATCCTGAGCGACGACTACGGCCGTACTTGCCGAACCAAATCCTGCGCATAATAAAATAATGCCCGGTACGACATATTGAACGTAGTTGCCGCTGGAATCGATGGCCCCGCCAAATACATAAGTAAACAGAAGCATTAAGAGGACCGGCAGCATAACAGCCATCAAAAGGGATTCAACGTCACGAATGCTGAGCCGCATACTGCGTCCAATAAAGACTAGATTCGTCGTCCCAATAGAGGCTGTTCTCGCCAATTGCTCTGTCCTATTCATGACGACATCACCTCCTTGCCCTCTTCGGTCAATGCAAGAAATGCATCATCCATGCTCGGCCTTCGTATATGGACTCGCGCCCCTTGCGGCACGGCCATTTTCAACCGATTCATCACTTGGAGGACATCCTCAATCGTTCCCTTCGTAGGAACACTTCGAATGATCTCGTCGTTCTCATCTCGCAGTTCAATGATTTCATTACCGACCCGCGATTTCAGTTCCTTAGGCGTCCCCATCGCAACCACTCTCCCTCGGTTGATGACTGCAGCGATATCCGCCAATTGATCCGCCTCTTCTAAGTACTGAGTCGTCAGAAAGATCGTGATCCCCTCCGTTTTCAGTTCCGCTTTAATGCTCCACAGCGCTTGACGACTTCTCGTATCCAGCCCTGTTGTCGGCTCATCGAGAAAAAGAATCGGCCTGTTGACCACGAGACTGATCGCCAAATCCAACCTGCGGCGCATCCCTCCTGAATAAGTCCTCACAAGCTTCTGAGCAGCCTTCGTCAGATCAAACTTTTCGAGCAGTTCATCGCTTCGATTACGCGATTCCTTGACCGTGAGACCAGACAGTCTGCACATCATTCGTAAATTTTCCGCTCCCGTCAAATTTTCATCCACTGCCGCATATTGACCCGTTAAACTGATCGATCTCTTCACCATATTTCTTTCATCTGACACATCGTAGCCATTCACTTTGGCAAAACCTCCATCCGGCTCTAGCAGTGTAGAAAGAATATGAATAAGCGTCGTCTTACCCGCTCCATTTGGGCCGAGAAGCGCAAAGATCGTACCTTCCTCTACGGAAAACTCCATATCGTCTAGTACGACCTGCTGACCAAACATCTTCCTCAGACCCTTCACCTCAATCGCATGTTGATTCACGAATATTCCGCCTTTCCGTTTATGTTATATACTATTTACTATAGATACAGTTTATGACATATACAATTATAAGTCAATGATGGTTTCATTTCGATAGCAGAACACTCGCAAAAAACAAGGATAGTCTGGACGAAACCGTGCAGATCATCTCTTTGCTGCTTCAAGGATTTAAACGCTGATTTCTGCGCGTCTATGACATATACAATAAATAAAAGGGTCCTTGCCGAACATAATGACGGCTTAGACCCTTTCATCCATCAAAAAACAATTTATTTAGACATCACTTTCCTGCGCCTTCGTTTTGAAGCTCGATACTTTCTCCTCCAGCTTCATGGCGTGTTCATACAGCTCTCCTGCATCATAAGAAATCGATTGGACATGTTCATGAATTTGTTCTGTAGCGACGTATACGTTCTCCACCTGCGACACAATTTCAGATAATTGGGACGCTTGAATTTCTCGATCCTCTGATATTTGTCCTGACTCGTCCGCGATCGATTGAAACGAACTTCCTAATTTTGATGTTTCTGCATCAAAATCATCAATATGAACGACCATGCTCCGAAGCGCGATATGCGCATCCTCCAGTTTACCCGTCAGCTTTTCCAAGCTTTGATGGGTGTCGTCCACCTTTTGCAGCCCTTGAACAATTCCGCGAATCCGCCGGTCCATCGTTCTTCGCATGCCGTCTACCGAGCTTCGGGTTTGTTCAGATAAGTTTTTAATTTCTTGGGCAACCACCGCAAAACCCTGTCCCTGTTCTCCCGCACGAGCCGCTTCAATCCTTGCATTCAATGACAATAGATTAATTTGTTCGGTCGTGTCGTTGATGAGCTGCATCATCTCTTCCACTTCGGAGGTGAACTTGCGCATGCCCTCCATTTCCTCCTGAACTGAAAGCATCGATTGATTCGTCTCTTGCTTCTCCTGCTGAATGCTTTCCATCCACTCGAAAATTTGATCGCCAAGTTTTTTTGTCTCACTCATTTTCTCTGCATAATGCCTGAACGACTCCACACTGTGCCGGATCGTCGACATGAACCCGTCCTCCCGTTCGTTCCCCGCTTCTATACTTGCCTGAAGCTCCTGCATACTGGCATTGATCTGCATCACACTTTCATGGTTGCTATGCACATTCTTACGAATATATCGCGTATGATCGAGCACATACCCGCTTGTCCTCGTAACGAGTGCCATATCACGCTGTACAGCCGATACAATTTCGTTGAGCGAATCAATCATTTTATTAAACGCTGCATTCAACTGTGCGGTATCCTCTCCAATTTCTACCGGAATCGATTTACTCAAATCTCCCTTGGCCGAGGCGATCTCTTCCATCGCCGTTATTGTATCTACCAGTGCAATAGATGCGCCATGCTCCGAAACGTTCAAACCGAGTCTCTCTTCTTCTGGAGACACCCTTACGCCGATCGTTTTCTTAATCAGCCAGAAGCAGAGCAATCCTAGCGGGAAAGCCCATAAGAAAGCGACGGAGACACCAAGCAGTTGAACTTGCAGCTGTTCCCACCTGCTGCCTGCAGACAGCATATCCACCGGCGCAAACAGCGGGATCGCCAAGGTCCCCCATACTCCACATACCCCGTGGACCGAGACGGCTCCTACCGCATCATCCAGCTTCAATTTATTTTCCAGCATGTAGATCGCAAATACGACGATAATCCCTCCGATGAATCCAACCATTACAGAGGTAAACGGACCAAGAACATGACATCCAGCAGTAATCGCTACAAGTCCGGCTAATATGCCGTTCAGCATATGCTCTACCTTTACCATTTTCGTCATCATCACGCTGCAGATCATACTCCCGATCCCGCCTGCCGAGGCAGCCAGCATCGTATTGAGTGCAATCAAGGCGATACTGCCGTCTCCGGTCGTGGTAGAACCCGCATTAAATCCAAACCACCCGAACCAAAGAAGGAACACCCCTAATGCAGCAAGCGGAATGTTGCTGCCAGGAATCGGATTGACGCTGCCATCCTCATTGAACTTGTCCAACCTCGGACCGACGATAATAACCCCTGCGAGCGCAACCCAAGCGCCAACAGAGTGCACAACAGTCGAACCTGCAAAATCCATAAAACCGAGATCGGCCAGCCAGCTCGCCTGATCCGTAAAGAATAAATTACCCCAAGACCAGTGTCCGAATATCGGATAAATGATAACGGCAATAAATATCGTCGCCAGCAAGTATGCGCGAAAGGTCATGCGCTCGGCAACCGCTCCGGATACGATCGTACTTGCCGTTCCGGCAAAAACGATTTGGAAGAATAGAAAAGCCCACAGCCAAGCATTATTTTCCGCCATAAATCCACTTAAGAAAAAACCTTCTCTCCCAAACCACCCTCCTTGCGTAGATCCAAACATGATCGGGAACCCGATAAATATAAACAATATACTTACCACACTGATGTCAGCTAAATTCTTCATGACGACATTAATTGAATTTTTCGCACGGACCAGACCAGATTCTAACGCCGAGAACCCTGCCTGCATCAAGAAAACAAGCCCCGCTGCTAATACAGTCCAAACAAAGTTCAAATTCAGTTGAATCTCCATGTTTTGCATGATCATTTCCCCCAGTCTATATTCCGTTTTTTTTGTGTCATGTTAGTTTACATTTATGATTTTACATAGTAATAAATTCCCATATAAAAATCAATACAAAAGTACGAACTTTTATTTTGTTATTATTTAAAATGTTCGGATATAATTTGGATTGTCCAACGATAATACCGTTTCTTTTTACAAATGATACATCAATTTCATAAAGGAATATTAATATTTTGTTTACGCTTACAACACCCAAAACGGTAGCGTCAAGAAATTTGTGTAAATAGAAAAACCATTTCTTGTAGATGCCGTTGTTTAGTCGGTGGTTGTGAACATTGCTAGAAGTTCAGCGCGTGCCTGGTCAAAGCCGGTATGGCAACGAGTT
>NZ_JBHSQV010000028.1:0-75674 GCF_042658665.1 Marinicrinis lubricantis | reverse complement strand
ATGAGTCTTACGGTTTGAAGTTTGAATTCCTTGTCGTACTTTTTCGTCATTTCGGACACCTCGATTATGAATGCTTTTATTGTCGCACTCTCGGTTCTCCGTGTCCAATTTAAAGTCTAGCATCAAATTAATGTTGGAAAATCATTGTTTCAAAATAGGTTCGCACTTTTGGGCTTGGGAAGCTTTAAATTCATTCTGTTAGGCAGGGCTGCGAATTATACAAAAAGTGTGATCGACTCGATGGCCAGCGTTCCCTACTTTGAGATCGGGGCCGAGAGGAAAAAGTTTGAGCTTGTGGATATTTTGCAGGCCGACAGATTAGAACTGATTTGGCATTCTGGCGGAGTTTATATGGAATCAACCGTCTCAAATATGCTGGCGACCCAGGAACAAAAAGGGGTTTCCAGATGTTCCGTTCATTTGTTAACGCCACTTCGTATACGCCGGGCCGGGAAGGAATTGAGAGAAGTCGACTTTCCAACGTTGATTCGGAGCATTACAAGAAGAGTTGCGGCATTAACGGACAGATATGGCGGACATGTGCAAGCCGATGCAGCGGCTCATGTATGCGAGTTGTCGAACTCGGTACATACGACTTCCTTGGGCTTGTACTGGAGTGAAATGAGTCGATATTCTAATAGAAGACATATGAAAATGGATTTGAGCGGCTTGCTCGGAGCGATGACATTTGAGGGGGAGATGTATCACTTTGCTCCATGGCTATATGCCGCTCGATGCCTGCATATAGGGCGAAATGTTACCTTTGGCTGCGGTCAAGTTGATGTTGTATTTGGATAATAGAAGTGGGTATATGGTGCGGACCCCAAGTGAACATAAAATCCCTGGGAGGTTCGCACCCCGCATCCCGTAAGGGTTTGAGGCATTTCGGGTGGAAAACCAAGTGGATTTATAGTACCCTAAAAATAGGTTCGCACTTTTGGCCTTATGAAGCCTTGCTGGGCAAGGGGTTAGATGGCGCGCTGTCGCACTCCATGCGAGTGCGTGGATTGAAATAAAAAGCGATGGACTGGCTGCTGTAGAAGGTAGTTGTCGCACTCCATGCGAGTGCGTGGATTGAAATACTGAGATTGGAAGTTGATTTACCATATATTCGTGTCGCACTCCATGCGAGTGCGTGGATTGAAATCCCACGAATCAGCGTCCTAACAGGTGCCATCGACGTCGCACTCCATGCGAGTGCGTGGATTGAAATTTCAGACGTTACCAGAGGTATATTACTGCTACCTGTCGCACTCCATGCGAGTGCGTGGATTGAAATCTTTACTAAGCGCCGGATAAAAGTGCAGGCAGTAGATGGTCGCACTCCATGCGAGTGCGTGGATTGAAATAAGCAGCGCATAGTTGACCAGAAATTCCGCATTGGTCGCACTCCATGCGAGTGCGTGGATTGAAATTTTCTACTCGTGAACGCGAGGCGATCGAAACGAATGGTCGCACTCCATGCGAGTGCGTGGATTGAAATATCAAGCTATCCCCCTCACTGGCTGAGCTGCTAAGTCGCACTCCATGCGAGTGCGTGGATTGAAATTGCTCGATTAAGTCAAGCGACTCTTCCCGGGCTGTGGTCGCACTCCATGCGAGTGCGTGGATTGAAATTTTATCTACAAGTGGGGGGTGTGCATCGTCCACAAGTCGCACTCCATGCGAGTGCGTGGATTGAAATCAAAAATTGTTGAACCTGTTCTTGGGTCGCCATCCAGTCGCACTCCATGCGAGTGCGTGGATTGAAATAACCTATTCAATCCGCACGTAAACCCGCAGCAGGCGTCGCACTCCATGCGAGTGCGTGGATTGAAATATGACCCCCTAGCGGAATAAGATGATTAGTCCAGTCGCACTCCATGCGAGTGCGTGGATTGAAATTGATTTTATAAAAAGGGCTTGTCACCAAGCCCCAGTCGCACTCCATGCGAGTGCGTGGATTGAAATACCTTTGTGGCAAGCGGTTGGGGCGCTGTTGTTTGTCGCACTCCATGCGAGTGCGTGGATTGAAATATCTCGGAGCCCTTCGCTAGATCCATAGACCAGATGTCGCACTCCATGCGAGTGCGTGGATTGAAATCGTCCCAGCCAGCAATAAAGATCGGTGAGACAGCGTCGCACTCCATGCGAGTGCGTGGATTGAAATGAAAAGCTTCCGTAGATTCGATCATCGAGACGTTAACGTCGCACTCCATGCGAGTGCGTGGATTGAAATAAAACACCCTCCACGCTGGCAAGCTGTGAAAGGTGGTCGCACTCCATGCGAGTGCGTGGATTGAAATAAGATGTATGTCTTACCACTCACTCTGATCTTTAGTCGCACTCCATGCGAGTGCGTGGATTGAAATCCGCTTGTTGTATTTGGGATATCCAGCTCGAAACGCGTCGCACTCCATGCGAGTGCGTGGATTGAAATAGTTCGACATAAACAGTCCGCCCACCAGGCAAGATAGTCGCACTCCATGCGAGTGCGTGGATTGAAATTCCGAACTCGAAGATCCAAGCTGACTGAAGATGCTCGTCGCACTCCATGCGAGTGCGTGGATTGAAATACTGATTACCGAATGGATCGCATCGTTCAGCCCGTAACGTCGCACTCCATGCGAGTGCGTGGATTGAAATAATGATTACGGTGAATTAGTTAAGGTACGAAGCTGTCGCACTCCATGCGAGTGCGTGGATTGAAATCTGCATGTTACCGCGTCCGAGACGATCCACGTCCAGTCGCACTCCATGCGAGTGCGTGGATTGAAATAAACACTTTTGGAATGTGATATTCGCCCTTATCGGTCGCACTCCATGCGAGTGCGTGGATTGAAATAACCCTCGCCATGATCCAATCCTCCGAGTCCATCGTCGCACTCCATGCGAGTGCGTGGATTGAAATCGCATCCGCTAATGTGTTAGCCTGATCTTGCGAACTGTCGCACTCCATGCGAGTGCGTGGATTGAAATATATTTTCGGAAGTAGCATCAACATCATCTGCAAGGTCGCACTCCATGCGAGTGCGTGGATTGAAATACTGCTGCATATGTAACAAAATTTGAAGAAATGGAAGTCGCACTCCATGCGAGTGCGTGGATTGAAATATTTTTAACATCTTGCACTGGCTTGGCCACCTCCTTGTCGCACTCCATGCGAGTGCGTGGATTGAAATTCGGCTACCACTTGCCGCCCGTTGTATATGGTGGGTCGCACTCCATGCGAGTGCGTGGATTGAAATAAATATAAAACCAATGACGGAAAAATCAAGGAGTACGTCGCACTCCATGCGAGTGCGTGGATTGAAATATTGCATATCCCACTTTGTCCACCATTCGTCTATGTCGCACTCCATGCGAGTGCGTGGATTGAAATATATTGGATCATATCGTCGGTCTTTTCGATGGCCCTGGTCGCACTCCATGCGAGTGCGTGGATTGAAATACTCCATCGGTCGGAAGGTCTGGCGGTTCCTCGAGTCGCACTCCATGCGAGTGCGTGGATTGAAATCGCATCGTAGATTCGGATTCCACATGATCATCAATGTCGCACTCCATGCGAGTGCGTGGATTGAAATGCATCCGGCGTAAACTCTTTGACGCGCTCGTCGAGGTCGCACTCCATGCGAGTGCGTGGATTGAAATTTTTGATTTCGTATTTAATAAACTTTCCTCTTTCAGTCGCACTCCATGCGAGTGCGTGGATTGAAATGGTCATTGCCGTTTCCGCGAAATGTGTTTTACGTCGCACTCCATGCGAGTGCGTGGATTGAAATACCTCTCCATTAACGATCTTCAGAATTAGATAATTGTCGCACTCCATGCGAGTGCGTGGATTGAAATCGGCAGTGTTATTCTCATGAATAAGCGGTTTTCCAGTCGCACTCCATGCGAGTGCGTGGATTGAAATAGAGGGAATTGGAGGACTTGAAAAAGTCAAAATTAGTCGCACTCCATGCGAGTGCGTGGATTGAAATACCGAGAGCAACAAAGCCTGTCTTAGAGGATGGGTGTCGCACTCCATGCGAGTGCGTGGATTGAAATTCCGCTTTCTTTGATGGTGATTCCT
Organism: Marinicrinis lubricantis; assembly: GCF_042658665.1. Classification (NCBI taxonomy): domain Bacteria; kingdom Bacillati; phylum Bacillota; class Bacilli; order Caryophanales; family Paenibacillaceae; genus Marinicrinis; species Marinicrinis lubricantis. The sequence goes on along the minus strand of NZ_JBHSQV010000028.1, from coordinate 71,620 downwards.
GGTCCCTGAAGTCGCACTCCATGCGATTGCGTGGATTGAAATTCCAGTTGGTCAATCCGGGCAGGAAGTTTAGTAAGTGGCACTCCATGCGAGTGCGTGGATTGAAATTATACAAAGCACAGTTATCGCAACAGTCCGGTATACCGTCGCACTCCACGTGAGTGCATGGATTAAAATTCTGAACTCGCATGCATCTGCTTAGCGATGGGGAGCAGTCGCGCTCCACGGAGCGAAGGGCCAATGCTTGCTCCTATCGAAAAGTTAGTCGTGTTTCGATAACTCCTAAAGCCGCTCATGAATTCTCAACAATGAATAGCTTAAACCCACTACCTTGCTTTTTCACGTCGGGTTCGCAGCACAAATGGATCGTCTTGTCTCTTGGTTTCACTGCTAAGCGATCCTTCCTGCCACATTTGGTACAAATATAACAGCAACGCGATGCCGCTCATGACTAGGAAGGTCTGCCAATGGCTGATTCTCTCGAGTTGGTAAAACCCGGCCCGCTCGAACAAGGGGTCCAATCCAAATTGAAACCCCCCGTCGACCAACAAATTGGCAAGCACAAAGAGCCAAAACCTATGATATGTGAGTTTGAAAATCCATAGCGTTCCGATTAAAAAGAAGCCGTAAACATATGCGGTGTTGGTAATGTACCCCCACGGAACAATGATCGCCTTATCCATTAAGGTCCACCAGTGGAACGCATGTGCGATTTCGAACACGATGGTTACGAGGAGTGCCCCCAAAATAGATACTGGCATAAATCTACGGATAGATGCTGGTTTCAAGAAAAATAACGAAATCCATGGAATGACTAGCATTCCCCACATCAAAGCAGTTGCAAACATAATATCCTCCTGAGACGTTTGTTTTCAGCATCACCATGATCAGGAAAATTATGCGTATTTTCAGTAGTGTACTAAATCAGGAACGTGGACATAGTGTAGCATTTCACATCATGCAATGACGCCTTCTTTTAGCAGTACCTCATTGCTTAAGGAGAAACTTATTCGCAAAGGATTGTTTCTGGCAAAAATGGAAACATTCCGTATAAAATGGACGAATAGAGCGAATTAAGGGGGATTACGTTTGAGTATCCGTACATATCAGGATGAATCCAATCTTCAGTTTCATTTACAAGCGGCATATTATGAAGGTTGGAATAGACTGGTAAAGGCGATTGATCAATTAGATCTTCAAGATTTAGAGCAGTTGTCCAATCCTTTTCTGGTCAAAGCCTTACCCGCGTATAGAAAGGCGAAAAGAAGGGTGCTCTTTGTAGGACAAGAGACGAATGGTTGGGATTCGTTTAAAATAACCCTAGAAACATTTAGGCATACAAATGAAGAGATGCGGCGGGAGAATGTCGTCGATTTTTTGCAGTGGATGTATGAAGATTTGCGACATCACCGTAAATACGATCATACACCCTTTTGGAAAGGAATGCGGAGGCTTTACCAAGCTATTTCACCAGGAGAGGGTGACGATGGTTTTTTACATTCGGAATTAGTTCGGTTCGATTATGCGAATAAGAGACCTCCGCAACACATTGAGGAATTGCTCCAGCGTGAATACAACATATTGCCGATGGAGATCGCAGCTCTTTCACCTCAAGCTGTTGTATTCTTGACGGGTCCGGATTATGACGATCGTTTGAGATCAACGTTTCATCATGCGGGAGGGTTGGGCAATACGTTAAGCTTAGAACCAGTAAAGGATTTCAGCATAAATGCATTGTCACGGGTTATTCATCCCCAATTACCGTATCATACATATCGGACTTATCATCCCAACTATTCGCTGCACTATAATGAGCAGACTGTCAACGCCGGAATTAATTTGACCCACTAGCGCCGGGATATTTTTGACCCACCTGTGCGCTTGGTGCCGAATAAATTCCGGTTTTTAGTTTTTCTTTAAGCCGGTAGCTGTTCCCACGGATGTTCACAACATGGGAATGGTGGAGGAGGCGATCGAGCACGGCCGTCGCTAGAACGGCGTCCCCCATGAGTTCACCCCACTCGCCAAAGCTTTTGTTGCTGGTAAGAATCATGCTGCTTTTCTCGTAACGAGCACAGACCAATTGGAAAAATAGGTTCGCAGCCAGCGGATCGAGGGGAAGGTAGCCCACTTCATCGACGATGAGGATTCGAGGGCGAAGATACACCCTCATTCGCTTGTCCAGTCGGTTTTCCTCATACGCCTTCCGTAAATCGCCAACCAATTGGGCCAGCGATACGAAATACACCGGTAAACCTTGTCCAATCGCTTCCATCGCAATTGCAACAGCCAAATGAGTTTTCCCGACGCCGGGAGGGCCGAGAAAGAGTACGTTCTCTTGCCTCCCGACAAACGTTAACGCGGCAAGCTCCCGAATCAGGCGCTCATCAATCCCAGGTTGAAACGTGAAATCAAATTCACTTAGCGTTCGTCGGTATGGTAGATGCGAAAGCTTCATCCGCACTTCGACGTTACGGCGCTGTCGTTCCAGAATTTCAGTTTCTAGCAGTTCATTCAGGAATGACAGGTACGTGCTTTGGGTTCGGCCTGCGGACTCTAGCTTTGCGTCGAGAGCCTCGGCAGCTTGGACTAAGCCGAGTTCCTCCAGACGGAGGCGAGCTTGTTCGAGTTCAATCATGCACCCACCTCCATGAGGCGATCATAGACATCGAGTGAGCGCACCTCTACGTCGTGCTTGGGCACTTGTATTCCTTGGGGCCTTGGGTGGGCGTAGCCTTGTGAAGTGCTCAGGTTAGTGTACTGGTTTTTGCACATAACAAGCGCTCGTGATCGGTAGATCTTCTCGTGCTGTGCGATGAGCTGCTTCTCGTAATAAATCTCGACATGGCCGTTCACTTCACGCACCTTCACCTCACGACTGCTGTACCTCCAAGGAACACCGTACCGCACGCCGTCATAGCTCACGAATGCGTCCCGGCTGACCTTCCGAGGCTCGAATCGGTACTTTGCCCAGCGCTCTGGAGTTGGTAGCTGCCCCAACGCTTCGTGGGCCAGACGGTCGATCGGTTTCTCGCCGGTTGTGCCGTGAATACGGCGATTTTGTTCGTCACACCATTGCCGGACCTGGCGGTTCAGATCGCCGAGATCCGTGAATTGTCTTCCCGGCATGAAGTTCTGCTCGATGAACTGAACGCTTCGTTCGACCTTGCCTTTGGTTTGCGGCCGTCGCACGCGACACACTTTAGGGACCATACCGATGGCTGCAGCGAAGTCTTCGAACAACGGATGCCAGCGCGGCTTACGGTCATCGCCCATACCGAGTATGACGGTTTTCATCTGGTCGGTAAGCATGGTTTTCGGGACGCCGCCAAAGTATTCTAGGGCATTCATCAAGCAACGTAGGAAGCTGTGGATGTCGCAGCGCTTCGAAAACTCCATGTAAGTCATGCGGGAGTACCCCAAAACCATGGCAAAGACAGGGATTTTCCGCACTTCGCCGTTTAGATCAACATACTCGCAAATCTTCCAGTCCACCTGCGCTTGTTGCCCAGGATTCGTTTCGTAGCGTTGTACTGCCGGAACCTGTTTAGGAGGACGATTCGGCTTCACATAGTCTTTTATGATCGTGATTCCGCCGTTGTAACCTTGTTTTTTAAGAGGCGTAAAAGCACTTCACAATTGAATATGCCTCTGGCCAAGTACTGATCCAACTGGGATTTGTATGGATCAAGTTTGGAGACTTTCTTCTTGCGGGGATTAGGCTCAGGGATACCATCGGCTCTAAGATATTTACGTATCGTATTTCTTGAATGACCCGTCTCCCGCATGATCTCACGGATACTCTTGCCGCTAGCTTGAAGTTCATGTAATCTAATCACTGTCCCACTCCTTAGCATATTTCCTCCTCTCTAAATATCTTGGCCGATACTACAGAGGAGATATATTCTACGGGGGTGGGTCATTTTCATTCCGGCGCAGGTGGGTCAATTATATCCCGGCGGTGACACAGACCGTATTTAAACCTATAGAAGATGCTCTGCATGAACAGATCTGTAAATAAGTAAATCTTACGCTAAATGCCGAGTTAACTCAGCCCCATACACATCTGAGTCGTCTCGGCTATTTTTATCTTCTCCTAGAGAACCTTAATGCTCGGTGATCGTGGATTTGTAATGAGGCTATATTCAGCAGGGTAAAGAAAAGACTCTCCTGCATCGTTCCGTGATTGAAGAAAGTGATCGAGGGAGGAGGCTGTTCGAAAGCCATGAGTCAGATTGGTACCATCCTATTGGCTGTCTTACTCACGTTTTCCCATTCCATCATAAAAGGGATCGCTGCTAAGGTTGCACAGGCATTGGGGAATAGGCAAGCGAGTCGCTATTTCGTTTATATTTGGGGAATCGCAGCAATCGCTGCTGCCTTATTCATGCAGAATAACTTTGTATACAGACTTCCAACGGTGGATCGGACTGTTATTTTAGCAGCTTTGACGATCGCCATTGTGAATCTGTTTGTTGCGAAGTATTCGGGATATCGGCCAGTTGGAAGATTAAATGTCATCAACTTTATTGTGTTTTATCCTATTTTTGAAGAGGTCGTTTTCAGAGGGCTGATCCTGCCGGTATTGAATGAAATCTTTCCGTATGCATTTATGGAGATCGCTTACTTACCAGTCAGTTTCTCCGTCATCATCTCCGCATTCTTGTTTGCGATCGCCCACTTTCAATATTATCAATTCGGTAGATTGAGCATTCGATATATGTCCTTCGCGTTCATTGGGGGGATCTTTTTCGGGGCGATCGCGAATGTTACACAATCCATACTCATTCCCGTGCTGCTTCATATCGAATACAACTTGCTGTCCGCATGTTACTCCTTTAAATATGATAAAGAGCCAGAAAAGGCTGCCCTTTAAAAGGCAGCCGTCAGGTTATACATATTCACATTTGAAATTCGTAAACTCCGCTGCAGATCCTTCGCCGCAAGCATACAACCCGATGAGGACCCCCGTAAAGCCGCCGGCAACCTCGGAGGAAAGGTACCGCGTTTGAGCTGTGCCCAAGCGGATGTCCCCTCCATCTGTACGCAGGATGAAAGTATAGCGTTCATTATGTGCTTCGATCATCAATGTGGCTTGGTGGCTGTCTCTCAAATCCACTTCTTTTTGGACAGATTTGATATCTCCGATATTGAGACGCAGGACAGCCTTATATCCATTCTGATCTTGCAGCACGGCTAAATCATAATGATGATGTTCATCCATATAAAGGGTAATGCCGGCTTCCCCATGATTAAGGCTTACATCGCATGAAATGACGGCATTGAAGTCTCTTTGACGGATGCCGATGAAGGTCGGCGAATCCGGTTGATCTAAAGTGACGCTAGTCCCTTTCAGAGTCAGCTTGTCAGGCTCTAACAGGTAGTTCTCCGAATGCGGAATACGGAGGTAGCACCAGTCCTTGTCCCACTCCGTATTGTCAAAGGTAAAGATCCTCTTCTCCTGCTGAACAACGTCATCCGGGATCCGATCCGTTTCAAAAGTCGACAATGTCGTCCCGTTATGCCCTGCTGTAAACCAACGGTCTTCACCAAAGGTAATCGGCGTAAGGAAGACTTCGCGGCCAAGATGATGGAAGGTAAGCCACCTGCCGATTTGGCGAAATCCGAGATGAAGCATCCACCAGTTGCCGTCGTGATCTTGAATGAGGTCCCCATGACCTACCGCCTGAACCTCATAGCCGCCTAAATTTCGATTCGTCAGAACGGGGTTGAGCGGATAATCTTCGAAAGGACCGCTGACGGATTCGCTGCGGGCATAGGTCACCATATGGCCATACTCTGTTCCGCCCTCTGCGGCTACAAGATAGTACTTGCCGTCTATTTTGTACATATGCGGTGACTCAAGATAACGGCCTCCGGTTCCCTGCCAAATCGAACGGCTCGGCGTCAGCTTGCTGCCGGTCTCAATGTCGATTTCACATTGAACGATGCCTCCAATGCCTTGATCGTCCGTCCCGTTGCTCATAAAGAACGTTTTACCGTCCTCAAAGTACAAATCCGGATCGATTCCCCCTTGATCGACATAGACCGGTTCCGACCATTCCCCGTAAATGTCGTCAGTCCAGACATAAAAATTTTGATGCGTGGTGTCGTTCGTTGTGACCATATAAAATCTTCCGTTATGGTGGCGAATGGTAGGAGCGAACACGCCGCCGGAACTATTCACTGTGCGAAGCTGAATCTGACTTTCCCTCGTTAGACAATGACCGATTTGCTGCCAATTAATCAGGTCTTTGCTCTCAAAGAGCGGTACACCGGGGAAGTACTGGAACGAACTGCAAACCATATAATAGGTATCCCCTACTTTGCATACGCTGGGGTCGGGGTAGAAGCCTTTAACGACTGGATTATTGTATTTCAATGGATTCACCTCTGTGTTAAATTCATAAATATAAGAATTCATTTGAACGCAGCCTCTAAATGTATTTAACATCAATTTTAAGTGTGATTTCAATACTATGAGAATTGTATGCAGAAACGATTTCAGTTAAATTCATATAAAGGTGAATTCATTATCGGATTAAGGAGATTATACGCGTGATAAAAGCAAACTGGGAACCGAAATACATGGCATTATACGAGGCGCTGGCAAGTGAGGTCAGGTGGAGAATCATGGACATGCTAGCGTACGGGGAAATGAGTGTAAAGGAAATCGCGGCGAAGCTTGAGCTCAGTCCCTCCATTGTGACCATGCATATACGCAAGCTCGAACTGGCTGAACTCATTGGGAGCCGCAGAATACGCCGCAATGGAGGGACGCACAAAATGTGCTTCCTCAGGCATCACCGCATAGAGATTGAGCTGCCATCCGTCACTCAAAGCGCTAGGATCCGAGAGCAGACGATTTCGGTGGGCCATTATACCGCGTTTGAAGTTCATCCGACCTGCGGTCTCGGCACGCGGGAGAAAGAGATTGGGGTGTGGGACGATCCTCGGTATTTCCTCGATCCGGAGCGGGTTCAAGCATCGATTCTATGGTTTGGGAAGGGGTATGTGGAATACAAAACGCCCAACTATCTTCTTCCTGACCAAACGGTTGAGGTGATCGAAATTTCGATGGAAATTGCATCGGAAGCGCCTGGATTAAGAGATCATTGGCCTTCGGATATTTCATTCACGTTTAACGGTATCCCGCTGGGGATGTGGACAAGTCCTGCCGATTTCGGGAGAGCGGCCCGCGGGAAATACACGCCCAAATGGTGGCACCGAAACGTGAATCAATACGGATTATTGAAGACGATCCGCATCGATGACTCAGGAACATATATGGATGGCGAGCCGATGTCGGATGTGACCACCTCGGATATAAAGCTGAGTGAACCGTTTTGGACGCTTCGTTTTGCAGTGGAGGAGGATGCTGCTCATGTAGGGGGATTGACTTTGTATGGGGCTGGATTCGGCAACCATGATCAGGATATTGTGATTCGTGTATATCTTAGTGACAGCACTGAAGGGGAATGAAACGAGAGGACGCAGATGCGATCCTCTCATTATAGATGTGTGCCCAGCATAGTCGTCATCTAACAGGAGGTTTAATGAAGATAAAAGGGCAGTCGGTCACTAGCGATCGACTGCTCTTTTATGTTATTCAATCAGCTTATGTATTCGCAGGAAGCCAAATCAACTGTTCGGACCAAGTCGCAGTGAAAAGTCTGATAAGAAAAAAGTTTGCATAAAACATCTCGGCATATATCCATAATATGGTTGTTACTACGAGGTCTTTTCGTGGAAGTGTAGTTTTTAACATGCGAAAGCTGGATGATACAGAAGGTTAAACATTGGACCCAATGAATCTATAAAAAAATTGGAGGAATAAAAAAATGGCAAACGTGTTAGCGGTACTATCCAGTGGATATAAGGATGAAAAAAATAATTATGAGACAGGCTGGTGGGGGGAGGAGCTATTTGCCCCGTTAGAAGCCTTAGAAAAAGCAGGTCATCAAGTTCATCTAGCATCGCCATTAGGAGGAAAGCCCGTTGTGGATCAGGCTAGTTTTTTGCCTGAGTATGATCCAGAGGGAACATACAAGGCGCTGTATGAATCAGGTCGTGCGGATAACACCCAAAAACTATCTGAAGTCAATCCGAATGCATATGATGTCGTTTTGATCGTCGGGGGACATGGGGCCATGTATGACCTTGCTAAAAATGCAGATGTACACCGTATCATTAATACGATCTATGATAATGGAGGGATCGTCGCTGCAGAGTGCCATGGCCCAGCACCATTGATTTGGACGATACGTCCAGACGGCAGCAGCATTATAGCAGGGATGAAGGTTACGGGTTATCCAGATGAAATTGAACCGGATGGCCTGCTTGATATTCTTCCGTTCAGCTTAGAGCAAGAGATGACAAAGATAGCTCAATATGATAAAGGAGATTTAAGCAAAAAAGCATATGCGGTTTGGGCCAATGATCAAATTGTAACGAGTCGTGATCCGTTTTCCTCAGAACTCATGGGTGAAGAGTTAGTGAAGGCGCTTGAAAACAGGGGGAGCTAAAAAAGATGAGCGGATTGTTTGATTTAAGTGGTAAAGCAGCCCTCGTTACAGGAGCAGGCAGAGGAATAGGAAGAACACTGGCGGAAGGATTGGCTCAAGCAGGAGCAGATGTAGTTCTCATTGCTCGAACAGAGGAAGAAGTGAATTACGCTGCCAATGAAATTTCTGAAATGACAGGCCGCAAAACATTAGCCTTCGTTTGTGATGTGACGGATGGGGATGCTGTGCAGAATACCGTAGACCAGGCATACGAACATTTCGGGCATCTCGATATTTTAGTGAATAATGCAGGGATAAGCGTCCGCGAAACCACATTGAATTTATCGGAAGAAAACTGGGATAAGGTGATGGACGTTAACGTGAAATCTGTATTTTTGATGTCTAAGGCTGTAGGGAAATATATGACCAGACAAAAGTCAGGAAGAATCATCAATGTAGCCTCTGTGGCGTCTGTATTAACGCTGTCATCGGGCACACCGTATGGACCAAGTAAAGCCGCTGTCGTTCAATTAACCAGGCAACTGGCCAACGAATGGGCTGAAGAAGGAATTACAGTGAATGCGATAAGCCCTTGGTTTTTTAAAACCTCATTAAACGCACAAGTGTTGGAAAACGAGGAATTCCGGAGTCTTTTAGAGAACAGAACACCTATGAAGAGGCTTGGTCAGTTGGAAGAATTAATCGCTCCGGTTGTCATGTTTAGTTCAGACGGCGCAAGTTATATTACAGGTCAGAATCTTTTTATCGATGGCGGAGTAATCCATTATGCTTTTTAAATGCGCAGATGCTTTTAAGGTTGGATGAGTGAACTTGACGAACTGCAATTTGTGGAAAGCTCCATTATATCTTTACAAAGGGCAGACGTTCCGAATGAGAAGGGGCGCTGCTTTTTTATTTGGGAGTTATCCGGAGGCGAACGGATCGAAACATCTCTTATGAACTGGAACGATAGGAGGCGACGAATACCATGACCCATCTGGTAGGCCCGGAAGGAGAAAGCCGAATTCCTCTCGAATAGAGTCTCAGTAGCTTTTCCCTGACTTTTCCGCACGATCGGCTGGGATGTGTGTAAGGAGAATAACGAATATGGAAGCAAAATGCGTAACACATCATAAGTTCGGTATTCCTCGTGAAGTACTCCGTATCGAACATAAAACCGTGCAACCCCCAGATGACAATGACGTACTGGTTAGAATGCTGGTTCGTCCGATCAATCCATCGGACCTGATACCGATCAGAGGATCTTATTCCCATCGGATTGAACTGCCAAACATTCCTGGCTATGAAGGGGTCGGCATCATCGAAGACGTGGGTGCCAACGTTTCAAAAGGTCTTATTGGAAAACGGGTTTTGCCCTTGCGTGGTGAGGGAACGTGGCAGCAATTTGTTCGGACATCAGCAGATTTTGCAGTCGCTATACCGGATACGATCGATGCGACCACAGCTTCCCAGTTATATATTAATCCTCTCACAGCTTGGGTCATTTGTACGGAGGTATTGAAATTACAATCAGGCGATACGGTATTGGTCAATGCGGGTGGTTCATCCATAGGTCGTGTATTGGCACAGTTATCCAGGATTATTGGCTTTCAGCTCATCGCTATAACGAGGCACGATGGCTATACAAAGGATTTGCTGCGGCTTGGGGCAGCTCATGTGATTAACACATCGGAGTATCCATTATTTGAAACGGTGATGCAGATCACCAAGGGAATGGGTGCAGATGGTGCCATCGATTCTGTTGGGGGCCCAGCGGGGAATGAGCTTGCATCCTGTCTTCGCCCAGCAGGACATTTCTTGAGCATCGGTCTCTTATCTGGAGTCCAAATCAACTGGAAAGAAATATTTGATAAGAAGAACATTCATGCAGGACTGTTTCATCTGCGAGGGTGGAATAAGACGGTCTCGAAATCGACTTGGCAGGACACCTTTAACCGTTTAATAGCCTTCATTGCGGACAATAAAATAGAGATGATGCCAGCAGCTTTCCAATACGATTTGGAGCAAGTCGCAGAGGCTGTTCGTGCAGTTGAGACTTCGGAATATATAGGAAAAGCGTTTCTGACAAGTGAAGGCTCTGTTTAATAGGTTTTTGAAGTGGATAACAAGCAGCGAGCGATGGTTAGAAAGAAATGCAGCATCAAGAATGAAAGCATCAAAAAAGGAGGGATTCTAGATTGCTCAACAAGATTCATCACGTTGCCATCATCTGTTCCGATTACGAGAAATCCAAAGATTTTTACGTTAACATACTTGGATTGTCCGTCATAAGCGAAGTGTACCGCGAGGAGCGGGATTCGTATAAGCTCGATCTACGAATCGGGGATAGTCAAATTGAATTGTTCTCTTTCCCGAACAGGCCGGAAAGGCCGAGCTATCCCGAAGCAAGAGGCTTAAGACATTTGGCTTTCGAAGTAGACAATGTGGAGGAGACCAAGAAGCAGCTGGAATCGAAGGGAATTGAAGTGGAACCGATCCGAGTCGATGAACTGACGGGCAAGAAGTTCACCTTCTTCCAAGATCCAGATCGGCTTCCGCTGGAGATGTACGAGAAATAGAAATACATACGGAAAAGTGAGTTTCATCAACTTAACGGCAGCCTGGAAGCTTTATGATATACTTCCGTGGCTGCTGTTCTTTTTTTGGGGTGATGTGCAGCGAATGCGGGCATTTCTTCCGATAGCAAAGTTGAAATGGATGCAATCATCGCAAAAATAATCAAAAACGGCTCGCATCTTTTTGCTATCCTAATCATGAAAGGTGGAACACGCTATGGAATATGAGAGTGTCATTCATCAAACCATTCATTACATCGAAGAGCACCTGCATGAACCGTTAACGATGGATGAGGTTGCGCAGCAGGCGGGATTTTCTAAATATCATTTTCACCGCATTTTTCAAGAAGCTTTGGGGATGTCGATAACGGAATATATCCGCATGAGAAGGCTGGCGAATGCTTCAGCGGCCTTACTGTACACGGACGAAAGAATTCTAGACATCGCACTATATTATCACTTTGAGTCGCAAGAAGCTTTTACCCGAGTCTTCAAAAAATGCTATCACCTGCCGCCGGGCCAATACCGCAAAATCATGTCTAACGTGCTCAAACAAAAGGAGGAATCTCGTATGGAACAACAAGTGAAAGGTTGGTTTTTAAGCGGTTCAGATCCATTTAATTATGAAATGGGGATTGATCGGGAGGTTGTCCATCTAGGCAAAGCATCAGGTTATCTCAAATCGAAGACCGTGCTCGATGCTGGGAATTTTGCAACGATGATGCAGCAGTTTAAAGCTGATAAATATATCGGAAAGCGGGTTCGGCTGTCCAGTTTCTTAAAAACCCAAGATGTCGAGGCGTTCGCCAGTATGTGGATGCGGGTCGATAATGCTTCAGGTGATGTACTGCAGTTTGACAATATGAGTAATCGTCAGATCAAAGGGAGTACGAATTGGGGCAGGTATTCGATCGTGCTGGATGTTCCCGCAGGCAGTGCGATGATATCCTTCGGGATCATTTTATCCGGCAAAGGACAGGTGTGGGCAGATCAGTTCACATTCGAAGAAGTGGATGAAAGTGTAGAAACAACCAACTTGGAAATTCAAGGGGACCTCATGGATGAGCCGACGAATTTATCCTTTGAGGAGGAAATCTAGTGAATGGGATGTAAGGGGATAGATGGATGTTAGAATTGCTGCTTGAGACGTCAAGAATGATCGTCTCCTTTGTAAAGGAGGATCTGTCTAGATCGCACCTATATGCTTTAGCAGGTCTTCCTTTCCTGCTGATGGTGTCAGAATGCCTTATTCGCAAAGTCATCGGCCAACCATTCGCAAACCAAAAGGAGTTTGTACAAACCTTCGGCTATTTGGTTATTGGGGTTATTTTCTATCAAACCTTCTTTCTAGGTATGATTCGCTTTGTCGAGTACATCCCGTTCATCTCAACGAACTGGGGGGTGGAAGAAGGGATCTCCATCGGTATAATCACCTTAACTGCAGCAGCCGTACTTTCTCCTTTAACGTCCCTATATATTCGGTTCGAATCCGTATCGTTGCAAATCACCTATCTGCTGGGCCATTCGGTTTTGTACGATTGTCTCATCGGCTGGGGCTCCACATATTTGGAGGAGCGACCGCAGATTCCGATCCTGGTGTACATATTATTCGCAGCCCTGTATATCACTTTAATCATAGTGATAACGAAAATGAATGATGAACGTAAGAAAACAGGTACATACCGCACGGCAGCCTGAGAACTTTGCTTCTCATCGAGGGCTGCTGTTTCTTGTTCTATTTTCTTGTTCTATTTTCTTGTTCTATATGAAAGCGGAAACAAAAATCACTATGTCGATCCTATCAATTCTGTTACACTACTAGAGGTAGAATGCAAAGAGGTGGTGAGCCCGTTGTTGAGACCGCATAGTATCGTGAAGAAAATGATTGCCCGGATGTCACTGATCGTTGTCATTTTACTGGCTACGCTAATATCCAGCAATCTATACTCATTGGAAGTCGTTCGTAAAAATGTGGTCAGCAGCTCTGAAAACGCAATGGCTATATATATAAGTGAAATTCAGAATCGTTTACACAGCTCATCAAAAGATCTTCTGGAGGTATTCGATGCGAACATCGATACCCTTGTTTCTTACGCAGCAATGGATGAAAATAAACGCGTTCTAGAAAGTATTCGTTTGCAGAACGTATTGTCTGCGAAGCTTTCAAATAACGAATCGATAGATACTCTTTTTATCCATTCATTAGATAATCAAGTCTTCGTGAGTACGTTGAGTAATCGAAAGTATAGGAACGAAGGAATTTATATTACGGATTATTTAAAGCAGTACGATTTTGCTAAACAGACGGTTAAAGGTTCGGAGAAGTGGACTCCCGTTCAAATTAACGGAACGTCGTATGTCATGCAAGCCATTGATTATTCCAACGTAATTTTCGGGGTGCTTATCAAAACGGACACGCTGCTGACCGAGCTGGGGAAAAACTCAAATGATGAGAACCTGTATATTTTGACCGACCATTTCGGACACACCCTGTCTACGACTAATCCCATTGGATTACGCTTGATGAACGAAGAAACGTCCTCGCTGCCAAAGTATGTTTATGTTTCCCAGACGATCCCGGAGTTCGGCCAGATCACCAATGCAGTCGTGAGTCAAAACGTTTTTTTAGGATTGGAAACCATTCAGTGGATTATTGTGGCATTAAGTTTGGCTGCCGTATTAGTCATTCCTGTAATCTATCGGTTTTTTTCGAAGGATATCATTCATCCTATTCTAGAGCTCGTTAAAGGAACGAAGGAAATTGAAAAAGGAAATTGGGAACATAGAATTGATCAGCAAAGCTCTTCGGTTGAGTTTAATAAGTTGTTTCATGCTTTTAGCTCGATGGCACGTGAAATTAAGTCGTTAAAGATCAAAACGTATGAAGAGAAAATTGAGCGGAGTATCGCCGAATTGAAATATTTACAAATGCAAATTAGGCCGCATTTCTTCTTAAACGCCATCACTACCGTCTCGAGTCTCACCTACCACGGTAAAAACGAAGAGATTCGTCTGCTCATTGATCGGTTGTCGGTTCATTTACGGTATATGTTTCATGGTGGCTTAGTGAAAGTGCCCGTTAGTCAAGAGATTAAACATGTTGAGAACTACATTCGCATGCAGGAGATTCGATATCCTGACCAGGTATTCTATGTGACCGATATCGATCCAGAACTGTCGGATCTTCCTCTGCCGAAATACATGATACAAACCTTTGTGGAAAATTCATTTAAACATGCCTTGGCACATCGTGAAATGTTGACCATATTTATCAAGGTGGATCAGATGATGCTCAACAACCGCAAATGGTTGAGGATCACGATCGAAGACAACGGAGAAGGCTTCCCTCCAGAAGTCATCGAACTGGTTCAAAATTCTGAAATGATGACGAATGAAATGGGGGACAAAGTGGGCATTGGCAACATTCAAAGGACATTAAAGCTATTGTATAAGGAGGACGGACTGCTGAAGCTTTCAAATTGCCAACCTTCCGGTGCCCGGGTGGTTGTGGTTCTCCCTCTCGAAGAAACAGATTTTCAATCAGCCTAGAACAAGGAGATGGATCGTGTGCATTGCCTATTGATTGATGACGATATACCTACACTTAACGTGCTGCATGATTTTATTGACTGGCATTTATTTGGAATTACGGAGGTCATGATGGCTCATAACATTCATGACGCGGTCCTGCACTTTGATTCCTATGTTCCGGATATTATCATTTGCGATATTGAAATGCCGAAGGGCTCGGGGATGGACATGATCAAATGGGTAAGGGATCACAACCATGACAGCGCATTTATATTTTTCACCTGTCACGAGAACTTCGAGTTTGCAAAAACGGCGATCCAATTTAAAGCGGATGCCTATATCGTGAAGCCTTTTGACAAGGACAAGCTGGAAACCTCCTTGTTGAAGGCAGTGGAAGCCGTTAGACGCAGGCGGGAGCAAGATACTTTTAGCCAATACGGTCAAACTTGGTTAAAGAACCGCGATCTTGTTGAGCAGAGTTTTTGGCGCGATGTTTTGTTTGCAACCATTGTCCCCCGTAATGATCTGATACAAGCGGAAATGAACAAAAGGGGACTGGATATCGATCTGAACGAACACTATGCGTTAGTGCTATGCTCTGTTGATAAGGCAGATATGGAGATCGTCTGGAACGATGCTACTCTAAAATATGCACTGCATAATGTGAGTTCGGAAATCATGTTCGGAACGACAGATCACCCCCGCCTTGTAACTTATGAAGTGGATAATGTATTTTACGCGGCATTTATTATCACCTCCGATATGGCAGCAGAAACACTGGGAGAAAAGTGTCGAGTGCTCGTTGATAAATGCCGAAGATTATTTAGATGCACAGCGACCTGTTATATCTCAAAGGATGTGCCGGCTGCACAATTGGCGAAGGCGAAGAGCGATTTAGAGGAGCTGGATAAACAGAATGTTATCCACAAAGGGAAGGTACACTGCTCCAATCAACAATTTGTTCATGTTTCACCCGAATCGTATACGCTTCATGCGGATCAATTAAACTTATGGTTTGTCGAGGGTGAGAGAGTCAAGATCGTAAATCAATTGAAAAAGGAACTGGAAGTGCTAACGGCACAAAATAAGCTGGATTTACCGACAATGCGAGCTATACAGCAGGATTTTGTCCAAATCGCTTACTCACAGCTCTATAAAAACAACATTCAGGCTCGCCATTTGTTTTCCGATGATGTATCTCAGGAGCTGTTCACGAATGCTGAACACAGCGTGTTTCATTTTCTGAAATGGGCAACGTTCGTCACGAACAAAACAATTGATTGTCTGAAGGAAATTGTGGAATCAGAGAGTATCGTGGAAAAAGCGAAAAGATTTATTCATGATCATTATAACCGGGATTTAAGTAGAGAGGACATTGCTGCGGTCGTTTACTTAACCCCTGATTATTTAAATAAGCGATTTAAATCAGAAACAGGCTTGTCGATAAAAGAGTATCTGATAGAATACCGAATCAAGATGGCACAAGAGCTGCTGCTCCAAAGTCAATCAAGCGTGAGCCAGATTGCAGCGGAAACGGGATTTGACAGCGTATCTTATTTTTCCACGGTATTTAAGAAAGTAACGGGGGAAACACCTAACGCTTATCGAATGAAACATAAGTTAGGCGTACATCAAACAACATGATGATCTTACCGCAACTTTGTTCGCAAAGTTGCGTTTTTTTTCCACAGGGAATGTGATGTTAGGACGGATTATTAAAAAAACAGATCGGATTCCTTAAAGATTGTCGAAATAACGATGATTATAATGAACTTGTATCCACATAACACATGGAAATGGGGGCAATACACAGTGAGAAATAGAAAAAGCGTGTTGGCATTGGTCATGGTCATTGCGATGATCGGATCATTATTAGCTGCGTGTGGAAGCAACAACAATAAGGAATCAGGGAGTAATTCTTCCACTAAGCCGGAGAAGGTAACTTTTGCAACATTGTCATTTAATCGAATTCCGAACGATCTTAGTCGGATTACAGAAGCGGTCAATAAGATTACACGCGAAAAAATCAATGTTGAAGTGGACTTGAAAATTTTCGGCCCTGCAGATTACGCGCAAAGAGTCAACTTGGCCTTGCAGAGCGGCGAGAAGCTAGACTTGTTTACTGCTTGGGAACAGTTTCCTAATTTTGCTTCAAAAAATCAACTATATCCATTGAATGATTTGATCGATAAGTACGGCCAAGAAATGAAAGCGATTTTAGATAAGGATTTCGGTGAAGATCTTCTTACCGCGACGACAATTGACGGGAAAATATATGGCATTCCCGCCAATAGAGGAATGTCTATACCGGTAAACTTTGTTTATAACGCAGATATGCTAGCGGAGATCGGGTTTACAGCGGACGATATCCAATCGGTTGAGGATCTTCCAGCTATTTTCGATGCACTGCAGGAGAAGTATCCAGAGGTCGTGCCTTTCGGACCTATTAACGTAAACCCAAGCGACACAGCATTAATGCAATTGTTAAAAGGGGTCAATAAAATTGATTATTTAACGGATAGTTCGGGAGTTGGCGTCGTCCTTGGTGACAGCGGCGAAGTTGTCAATCTCTATGAGACGGAGGCTTTTAAAGAAGGCGTCGCAATGATGAGAGAATGGTATGAAAACGGGTACTTGCAAAAGGATGCCGTCGTCGCGACGAATCCATTCTCCGAAATGGTATCCTCCGGCCGTGGTTTCTCCTTTATGGGAGGCTATGGCGGTATGGCTGCAGGAGAAGCGCTAAGTGCCCAGACAGGGAAAAATGTGGACATGAAGCGAATTGCACCGTTTTACTTCGATACGAATGCGGTCATCGCGGTAACCTGGATGATGTCCAGTACAACCGACGTGCCCGAAGCTTCCATGAAGTTCTTAAATTTGCTTTTTTCCGATGAGGAGCTTCTCAACACACTTCTTTATGGAATTGAGGGTGAAGACTACATCAAAGTAGACGAACATCATGTCAAATTCCCAGAGGGTAAGGATGCATCGACAGTTGAGTATACAGCACACTTAAGCTCCGGCCTTCTCGGTTCCGAATCGCTGCAGTATCAATTAGAAGGTATGGACTGGTCGGATATTGAGCTGAAGCTAAGGGAAAACAAAGAAACCGAAAGATCGCCTTATTTTGGATTTATTTTTAATCAGAACGAGGTGAAAACGGAAGTGAGCTCCGTAAATAATGTCGTCAATCAATACCTTCCAGGATTGGTGACCGGTTCGTTGGATCCGGATAAGGCAATTCCACAATTCGTAGATGCGTTGAATGACGCAGGTGCGAAAACCATCATTAAAGCGAAGCAGGAGCAGTTAGATGCATGGCTGGCAAACCAAAATAAATAAGCAGCACAATGCAAAGTGGAGTGGCTGCCAGCGCTCCACTTTGCATTAAAGGAGAGATTTCATTGACACGAAAGCGCGGATGGTTCCAGAAATCGCTGCCCTTGTTCCTGCTCGCAGCACCGGGCTTGCTCTATTTGCTAATTAACAATTATATTCCGATGTTAGGTGTCTTTATTGCCTTTAAAGAAGTGGATTTTACAAAAGGAATTTTCGGCAGCGATTGGGTAGGCTTTGAGAATTTCAAGTTTTTATTTCAGACGAACGATGCCTACATTATGACGCGGAATACCTTATTATACAATCTGGCTTTTATCGTATTAGGAACGATCATGTCCATCTTTATCGCAGTGTTAATGTCAGAGCTGCTGAATAAAGTGTACTCGAAGTTTTTTCAATCGGGGCTGGTTTTGCCGAATCTCATATCGATGGTCGTCCTGTCCTACATCGTGTTTGCGTTTTTGAATGCGGACAGTGGATTTATTAATAACTCCATTTTGCGGCCATTAGGTCTGACCGAAATAAGTTGGTACTCCGAAGCGAAGTACTGGCCTTATATCTTAATTATTGTTCAGCTGTGGAAAACTGCGGGTTACGGGGCGATCGTATATTTTGCGTTCATTGCTGGAATTAACAAAAGTGTCTATGAAGCGGCAAAGATTGACGGTGCGGGAAAGCTAAGACAAATTTTTACGATTACCTTGCCCCTGCTTACACCAACGATCATCATCATGGTGCTGCTTTCGCTGGGAAGAATATTCAATTCCGACTTTGGCCTGTTTTACCAAGTTCCTATGAACTCCGGAGCGCTTTACAGCACCACGCAGACGATTGATACCTACGTATATCGTGCACTTACTCAGTTGAATGATATTGGGATGTCCGCAGCGGCCGGATTATATCAATCCTTGGTTGGACTTGTCCTGGTGTTAGTGGTGAACGCGATTGTAAGAAAATTCAACTCTGATAATGCACTATTCTAAAGGAGGAAATTGCGTTGATACAAACACGGGGAGAGCGAACGTTCGTCGTTTTTTCAGCAATCGTGATGGCCATATTGACCTTAGCAGCATTCCTGCCTTTTATATTAATTCTGATTGCATCGTTTACGGATGAGTCTGCCTTGATTCGTAACGGATACAGCTTTTTTCCTGAAAAATTAAGCTTAGACGCATACGTCTACATGTATTCCACAGTCTCTATATTCATCCGGGCCTACGGCGTCTCATTTTTCGTTACAATCGTAGGCACTGTAGTCAGTACATTAATAACGGCAATGCTCGCATATCCGATGGCTCGAAGAGATTTCAAACCGCACAACGTGTTGGCCTTTATCGTGTTTTTTACGATGCTGTTCAGCGGTGGCGTGGTCCCCTCTTACATGATGTGGACTAAGTTTTTCCACATTAAAGATACAATCTGGGCGTTAATTGTACCGAATTATTTGATGAGCGGGTTTAACGTACTCTTAGTGAGAAATTATTTTAAAAATAATGTCCCGGTTGACTTAATTGAATCATCTCAAATGGATGGTGCTTCAGAATTCAAAACATTCTTTAAAATCATGCTCCCTTTATCGATTCCGGTGCTCGCTACGATCGGACTATTTACGACTTTGTTATATTGGAACGATTGGATTAATGCACTGTACTACATTACGGAGCCGAAATATTATGGTATCCAAAACTTATTGATTCAGCTGTTGAACAACATTCAATTTTTGAAATCCAGTCAAGCCAGCAGTATGCTCGGCTCAGGTGCCGTTGAACTCCCTAGTACAGCGGTCCGAATGGCGATGGCGATTGTAGGGATATTACCGATTCTCATATTGCTTCCATTCCTTCAAAAGTACCTGACCAAGGGTGTTGTGATGGGAGCAGTTAAAGGATGACATATAGGGAGGGGTTATGAATGAAGGTCCAAGAGGTAATTGACCGCGTAATATTTGATACATGCGGTACGAATAAATTAGAAGTGACGGCGGACAAATTGATGAGCGGGAGCGCGGACATGGAAGTGAAAGGCATCGTTACGACGTTCATGGCAACGGTCGATGTCATCAAACAAGCGGTTGAGCTTGGGGCCAATATGATCATTACCCACGAACCGACGTTCTATACCGGGATGGATGACATCGAATGGCTCGAGAGGGATCCGGTTTACTTGGCCAAAAAGAAGTTGATCGAAGAAAACGGTATAGCGATTTGGAGATTTCACGATCACATGCATATGGGGCACACGGACCGAATCTATGACGGATTATTGAATGATATTGGTTGGGAGCCGTTCCTGATGAAGAAACATCCACCGCATACTTACACCATTGAAGAAACGACGTTAGGGGAACTGGCATCCTTTTTTAAGAAAAGGCTCAATATGCAGGTGATTCAAATCATTGGGGATCCTGCAATGAAGTGTTCCAAGGTAGGTATCTTGGTTGGCGGAGGCAGTTTAGGTCTTGGTAGGGAACAGATGCCGATGGAACTCATGCGAGATCAAGACCTCGACGTGATGGTTTGCGGTGAAATTCTGGAATGGACGCTGTGTGCTTATGTGAATGACGCTCAAATGCTCGGTATGAATAAAGCGATGTTAGTGCTGGGGCATGAGCGCAGTGAGGAATCGGGCATGAAACATATGGCACAATGGTTGTCCCCTTTGGTGAGCGGAATTCCTGTAACTTTTGTGGAAGCTGGGGAGCCCTTTACTTATCTATAACATCAGTTTGGAGGAAGGTAGTATGGCACTGGTCACCGTAGATTTCTTCGCAAAATCGTTGAAACGGACCGTATCGTTTCAGGCACTGATCCCTGGGGACACGCCCGGGTTGTTTGGTCATGAGGCTCAGGAGAGGGGCCCGCTGAAGTCATTATATTTATTGCACGGCTACTCTGGCAACTCTAGTGATTGGATGACCTTCACCAATATTAGGGAACTCTCTGATAAACATCGTATCGCCGTGTTCATGCCGTCCGGTGAGAACCACTTTTACTTGGATGATTCAGATTTAGGGGCATGTTACGGGGAATTTATAGGAAAAGAATTGGTCGAATATACGCGGGAGATGTTTCATATTTCGTGCGACAGGGATGATACTTTTATCGGTGGACTGTCTATGGGTGGATATGGCGCAATCCGCAATGGACTGAAATATGCAGAACAATTCGGCAAAATTATCGCATTGTCATCGGCCATATTACCTTATCGCATAGCGGGCGTATCGAAGGATTATAGTGACGGTGTTTCGGATTATAAATATTTGACCCGAGTGTTCGGTGACTTGAACCAATTAAAAGGGAGCGATAAGGACCCCGAGGCTTTGATAATAGGATTAAAAGAAACTAACCGCAAAATACCGGATCTGTATATCGCATGCGGAACCGAGGACTTCCTGCTGGATGTAAATCGGAAATTTCATGAGTTTCTAGCTGCTGAAAAGGTGAAATTCTCGTACCTAGAAAGTGCTGGGGCGCATACTTGGGAGTTTTGGAGAGAGAAGATCGAAGAAGCGATCCTATGGGCGACAGAGGATTAAGTTATATTTGAACTTCAAAAGGATCTGCATAAAAAAGGAGTTCAACGTTACGATGATGGACGAATCAAGAAAATATGGTAACCGGTTGACACATAATATGTAAACCGGTTATCATATACTTGAATTCAGTATGAATGCGCATTCAATATATGATGAGATTAGGGGGAAATGGATTTGAAAAAGATGAAAAGTTTGAGTATGCTGATTTGTTTGACGCTGATGATAGGCGTATTTGCTGCGTGTTCCAATAATAACAACGCTAAAAGCAGCGATGCCAATGCTGACTCTCAGGGATCCAAGGAGGTAAAGTTAACATTCTTTAACACTTCTGCTGAAGTCAACACGGTGTTTGAAGAGCTTTTCAAAACCTACAATGAACTCCATCCGAACGTCAAAATAGAATTGATTCCGACGCCGATCGGCGGTGCACAGCTGGAAAAGTTCCAATCGTTGTTAGCGTCGAATAATCCGGCCACTATCGCAAATCTGGATGCCGGCACCGTACTGCAGTACAGGGATTCGTTTCTGGATTTAGAATCGGAGAAAGCCAAATATGAACAACTGACGAAACCAGGCGCAGTAGAAGGAGCATTGCTGGATGGTCAATTTTTGGGCGTTCCATGGACTGCCCAAGGCTATGGTTTGCTGTATAACAAGCGGGTGGTCGAGGAATCTATCGGCGGTCCATTTGATCCGGCATCGGTGAAAACACGTGATGATTTGGAAGCGTTGTTCCAAAAAATCGAAGCAGCAGGAACTGCACCGGTAATGATTCACGGAGCAGATTGGTCCTTAGGATCGCATTATTTAGGATTAGCTTATTCGCTCCAGTCTGAGAATGATGTGGAAGCGAATCGAGCGTTTGTTGAAAGCCTTAAGGGTGGGGAGGTTGACCTTTCCGCGAATCCGCAATTTATGGGTCTAATGGATACGTTTGACCTGCTTAAGAAGTACAATGCTCGGAAGAATGACCCGCTTGTCGCTGATTACAACAAAGATAGTGCAGACTTTGCCAATGGGGAAGCGGCATTCTACTTCATGGGCGATTGGACGTGGGCCGTGATTGGCACGCTTGAAGGAAGAGACGAGGAATTCGGCATTTTACCTGTGCCGATCAGTAATAACCCTGATGATTTCGGCAATAGTCAAGTGGCGTACAGCGAACCGAAGCTGTTTGCGATTGATAATTCGGGTTCTACTCCAGAACAGCAGGAAGCGGCCAAGGCGTTCATCGAATGGTTGGTGACAAGCGAGCAGGGCCAGCGAGCAATCATTGAAGATATGGGGCTGTCTATGCCATATAAGGATTTAAAAGCGACAAGCACGAACGTCATATCTAACGCTGTTACCGAGTATGTCGATCAAGGCAAGTTCATTAATATTGGTGTGATCAATTATTTGCCGCAGGATTATTGGGCGAAGACAGGCGCTTCCATGCAGAAGTATTTGGTTGATCGAGTGGATCGAGAAGGTTTTATTCAGGAGGTTACAGATTACTGGAAGTCCCAAGCTGGAAAGTGATGGGGTAACTAGTGGTGAAAGATGGGTTTGGGGCCCTGCTTCTGCCCATCTTTTATTTCATTTACAGGCAAGCAAAATTGGTTGAATAAAGGGAGCAGCATCATGAATAAAAAGATGTTTTTGAAAAACGCTGGGACGTTTTTTCTATTTGCCGGTCCCTCCACGTTGGCGTTCGCAGCAGTTGTATTGGTTCCGTTTATCCTTGGGCTGTATTTGACGTTTACGAATTGGGATGTAAGGACGAATGATGGTACGCTTATTGGATTTTCCAACTATGTTGAAGTGTTTCAAGACAAAGCGTTCCTTACCCAGTTATGGTTTACGATCAAATACGTGTTTTTTACGGTCGCGATCTCCAACCTGATCGCTTTCTTCATTGCTTTGGTGTTGAGCAGCGGCTTAAAAGGGGAGAAATGGCTTCGAACGGGCTTTTTCACTCCGAATCTCATAGGCGGAATTGTACTCGGTTATTTGTGGCAAACCCTCTTCTCCCAAGTGATGCCTTTTCTAGGTCGAAAATATGGGTGGTCGTTGTTTGAAACGTCTTGGCTAACAGACACGAATACCGCATTTTGGGCGCTTGTTATCGCAACGGCTTGGCAGCTGGTAGGCTACTTAATGATTATTTATATCGCGGGTTTTTCTGGGGTCCCTGCCGATGTATTGGAAGCCGCGAGCATTGACGGTGCAGGCCGTTCCACCATTCTTCGGAGGATTATACTGCCGCTTAGTGTACCAGCAATCGTGATTTGTATTTTCATTTCTCTCTCGCGATCTTTCCTGACTTACGATATTAACCTGGCCTTGACGAAGGGCGGCCCGTTCAATTCGACAGAGCTGGCATCCTATCATATTGTCCAGAAGGCTTTCTTATCCAATGAGTACGGAATAGGTCAGGCTGAAGCCATTGTCCTCTTTGCTGTCGTGGCGCTGATTGCTCTGACGCAATCCTATCTGCTCAAGAGACTGGAGGTCGAATCGTAATGAACGCTAGGCAGCCCCTGTCTATACTGAAAACGGTCATTCTTTACTTGACTTTGATCGGCTTTTTATTTCCATTTATATTGGTCGTGATGAATTCGTTCAAGAAAACGCAGTACTTTGTAGAAAATCCTTTATCGCTGCCGAGAAGCCTTGATTTTGAAAACTATATCAACGCATTTAGAAATATGGGTTTTATGGATGCATTTTTCAACTCCATGCTGATTACGCTTATTTCGGTGTTTCTTATTCTCATTTTTTCTTCAATGACAGGATATTTGTTCGTTCGTTTTAAATGGAAGCTGAACGCCGCATTATTCTTTATTATGCTGGCGTCGATGGCGCTTCCGTTCCAGGTATTGATGATCCCGCTTGTGATGATGTACGGAAATATGGAACTGCTGAACATGAAATCGACTTTAATATTTATGTACATCGGTTTTGGTATTCCGTTCGGCGTATTTACATTCCATGGATTTATTAAAGGGGTGCCCTTGGAACTAGAGGAATCCGCGTTCCTTGAGGGAAGCTCAAGACTAAGAACCTTTTTCCAAATCATCCTGCCTTTGCTCAAACCGGTAATTGTGACATTAGTTGTGCTGGATGTGCTTTGGATTTGGAACGACTATTTGCTGCCTAGTCTAGTGCTGTTATCACCGGAGCACAAGACACTGCCGCTTTCAACATATTCATTTTTCTCAAGCTATTCGGTTGACTATGGACCGCTAATGGCAGGACTCGTAATGACGGTCATTCCTGTGTTGGTGCTCTATCTTTTACTGCAGAATCAAATCATTAAGGGGATCACGCAAGGCGCACTAAAATAGATTGAGTACGACTGCGGCTGAAATCGAGCAGGGATTGGTTTATAATGGGCTTAAAACATACAGGGTGGTAATTTATGCCTAAAATTGAAGACGTAGCAAAAAAGGCAGGGGTATCCGTTACCACGGTTTCACGCGTTCTGAACAACCGAGGGTATATTAGCCAGAAAACGCGCGAAAAGGTATCTCAAGCCATGAAAGAACTGAACTACCAGCCGAATGAAATGGCCCGCGCCTTGTTCAGGAGAAAATCGAATATGATCGGTCTGATTATTCCAACGGTAGCGCATCCGTTTTTTAGCGAATTAACGTACCATCTCGAGTATTATGCTGACCAAAACGGATATAAATTACTGCTATGCAATTCTAATCGCGATATTATCAAAGAACGTAAGTATATTGAAATGCTGAAGAAAAATCAAGTCGATGCTATTATTATGGGCAGCTCTGTATTAGATGTGGAGCATTATCTCGATCTAAATTTGCCTCTGGTCTCTTTTGACCGCATTTTGGGAGACAACGTTCCTCTGGTTACTTCCGATAATTTCATGGGAGGCAAGCTTGCAGGACAACTGTTGATTAAGAAAGGCTGCCGAAAGACGGCGATCCTATATCGAGGAATTGGCGGCCCCCATCATCAGGCGATGTTGGCGAGCAGCAGAGTACAGGGCTTTAAAGAGGAGATGATGGCAGCTGGGCTAGAACCGTTCTATGTGCAATTGGATGCATCTGACGAGGACGATTTAAAAACGAGGGAAGATATTGCTCAGTTCCTAAAGGAGTATCCTAATGTGGATGGTATATTTGCCAGCAGTGATGTGATTGCCGCTGAAGTACTTCAAGTTTGCCATCAGTTGAACAAGCAGATTCCAGACGATATTAAAATCATCGGTTATGACGATGTGAAGATCGCTTCTTTGTTATCTCCGAGTCTTAGTACAGTCAGGCAGCCCATAGAGGATATGAGTCGGTGCACGATTGAAATGATCGTGAAACAAGTTGAGGGAGAGGAAATTCCGAAACTGAGCTCTTTTCCTGTTACGCTTGTTGAACGAGGGACGACGTAATTGCAGAAAAATCCAATTGCGCGGCTTTGGCACTTACAGGCGGTACAAAAGACGGCCGCGCATAATGCCTGTTTATTTATAAATGGTTAAGTCCGTATTTTTTAAAACAAACTGTCAACCGGTTGACACTATAGATTTGGTTCGTCCGTATGATGGCTTTACAATACATTTCCGTTGCCCGAATTTTCTGCCCAAAATAAAAGCTCTAGGAGGAACTGATATGTTTGAATTTCAAAATGTCATTACCTTTCAAGATCGAGCCATTGATGTGTTAACGATCGGGGAACTGCTGATCGACCTGATTGCCGCCGAGTATGACGATGCCTTGGAGGATACAGCATATTACAGGTTTTTTGGGGGATCGCCTGCCAACATCGCTATGAATTTACGGAAATTGGGCATAAACTCACAAATTGCGGCGGCAGTTGGGAAAGATCGTCTTGGTGATTTTCTGATTCAACGTTTGCAATCAGTAGGCATTGAGCCTGATCTCATTGAGAAGGTCAGTGAATCAACAAGTATGGTCCTGCTAAATAAAAGCAAGTCCAGCCCGATCCCTATTTTTTATCGAAGTGCTGACTACCAGTTAACCTCTACTTCAAAGCTTGAAGAGGCGGTACGAGGTTCTAAAATATTGCATTTCTCTTGTTGGCCGATTTCGATGCCACCGGCGCGCCAAATGATTGAAACGATGATCGAGGTGGCTGCACAACATCATATTCGAGTCGGATTTGATCCGAATTACCACCCCATGTTATGGCCGAAGGATGACGACGGCGTCGCTTACGTCAAATCGATGGTTGGCAAAGTGGATTTCGTGAAGCCTTCCGATGATGATGCTGAGAGATTGTTTGGCAAAGACAAGCCGATGAATCAAGTCGAGAAGTTCCTAGAATTAGGTGCCAAACTAGTGATTTTGACAATGGGTAAGGACGGGGCTATTGCTTCCAATGGAAGTGAAACCGTGACATTCCAGACATTGGCTACGGAAGTGGCGGATACGACTGGAGCAGGAGATGCGTTTTGGTCCGGGTTTTATGCGTCACTCGTAAAAGGGAATTCCGTACAGGAATCTATATCTTTAGGGTTTGCAGTCAGTGCATATAAGCTGAGATATACTGGCGCGGTGGTGGATTTGCCTAGTTTGGAAACGATAAAAGGTATGTACTCAGTATAGGAGGTATCGTTATGGCGGTCAAAAATCAAGTGCAGCTCATCACTTATCCGGATTCTCTTGGAGGAAATTTACATACGCTGCATGAAGTGTTGAATACACACTTTTCGGATGTTTTTAAAGGAGGGGTGCATATTCTGCCTCCTTTTCCCTCCTCAGGAGATCGAGGATTTGCCCCCCTCACCTATCTGGAGATCGAACCAAGCTTCGGCACGTGGGAAGATATAAAAAAGATCGGTGAGGATTTTGATATTCTTGTCGATTTGATGGTCAATCATATTTCCCGGCAGTCTCCGTACTTTCAAGACTTCCTTGAAAAGGGGCGGGATTCAGAATATGCGGACTTATTCTTAACCTTGGACAAGATTTGGCCGAACGGTGAGCCTGTGCAGAAAGACATCGATCAAATGTTTTTACGCCGTCCTCGCCCATACTCGACCTTTAAGATAGAACAAACCGGCAAGGAAGAAAAGGTATGGACTACCTTCGGAAAGTCAGACCCGTCCGAACAGATCGATCTTGATGTGCATTCTGAAAAAGTGAAGCAGCTGTTTACAGACTTTTTTCTAAATTTCAAGAAAAACAACGTGAAGATCGTAAGGCTCGACGCCGTCGGTTATATCATTAAAAAGCTTGGCACCAGCTGTTTTTTTGTGGAACCTGAAATCTATGAGTTTCTGGATTGGATCATGAAGCTGGCTCAATCACTTGACATTGAACTGCTTCCGGAAGTGCATGCTCATTATACGACACAGTACAAGCTGGCTGAACGTGGTTTTTGGATCTATGATTTTATTTTGCCTTACCGGATTCTTGATACGATGCTGAATAAAAGTAGCAAAGCGTTGATTCAATATTTAAAGACCAGGCCGCATAACCAATTTACAATGCTCGACTGTCATGACGGCATCCCGGTAAAGCCGGACTTGGATGACTTGATCGACACGATTGAAGCCCGTAACGTAGTGGACGTATGCGTATCAAGAGGTTCTAATCTCAGCCTGATTTTGTCGGATGAACACAAGGCGGCTGACGGTTTCGACGTTCATCAAATCCGGTGCAGCTATTATTCAGTTTTGGATTGCGACGACGATGCATATATGGCAGCCCGTGCCATTCAGTTCTTTACCCCAGGTGTACCGCAAGTATATTATGTGGGACTGCTCTGTGGAGAAAACGATGATGATGCGGTGAAGAAGACTGGAGAAGGACGGGAAATCAACCGCCACAACTTTAGCTTGGAAGAAATCGAAACATCGCTGCAAAAAGCGGTGGTTCAAAGGCTCCTGAAGCTGATTCGCTTCCGAAATGATTACATAGCTTTTCAAGGGGAGTTTGAAGTGCTTGAATGTTCCGATACAGAAGTTCGCCTGAGATGGAAAAAGGGAGATAAGCAGTGTACGTTATTGGTGGACTTGCTCGCGAACCGATCGAGTATTGATTATATCGATTGCGATGGATCAATTGTTGAATATATCATCTAGAAGGGGACATGACAATGGATTTTATTAGCAGGATAAATCCAGAACTAAGACAAGGGTTAATGCAGCTGCCGCCTCTCCAATTGCCTGAGGATCTCCAATCCATACGGGAACAGGCTATTCCTCCAACGAGTATGGCTGAAGACGTTCGTACGAAGGAACGGATCATTAGCGGAGCCGATTCCCATGATATGCTGATCAAAATATATGAGCCTATCCATCGGGATGAGCGGAAATTGCCTGCGCTGCTCTGGATTCATGGCGGAGGGTACGTGTTAGGGCATCCGAACGGGGAGGATATGATCTGTGAAGGCTTCGTTCAAATCGCCGATTGTGTCGTGGTTTCGCCGGATTATCGCCTTGCGCCCGAGCACCCTTTCCCAGCAGCTATCGAGGATTGCTATGCTGCTTTACAATGGATGACCGATGCAGCTGCAGAGCTGAATATCGATCCAGCCCGTGTTGCGATCGGCGGGGCGAGCGCAGGAGGAGGGTTGACAGCGGCATTAGCATTAATGGCTCGAGATAAAGGAGGCCCTCCAATATGCTTTCAGCTGCCGCTGTATCCGATGATTGATGATCGCAATGTGCTCAGTTCCAGCTTCGAGATTATGGACAATCGGGTATGGAATCGAACGAACAATCTGGCTGCCTGGAGTATGTATCTAGGTGAACACGAACAGAGTAACATATCGCAATATGCAGCACCGAGCCGGGCGCGAGACTTAGTCGGACTCCCGCCTGCATATTCCTGTGTCGGTCAGATGGATTTGTTTCGCGATGAGACGATCGAATATGTTGCACGGCTTGCACAGGCAGGTGTCGATGTGGAGTTTCATTTGTATCCCGGAGGCTACCACGCCTTTGAACATGTCGTACCCGAAGCGGAGATCAGTCAGCGAGTCAAGAAAGGATATATGGAGGCGCTGAAGAGGGCTTTTGAGCGATAAGTGCTGCCTTATAAATATATAATTGCATATTGGATGATGTTGACCCACCTCTGCTGCTGGATCCTTCCGGTTGGCGGAGGTTTTTTCTTGTGACTTTTAAATGCAAAATGATCTGAAAGCCACTGTAAACAGATCTCCCTTTTTGCTATGATCAGATCAACGACAAAAGAAATGGAGGTTTCCCTTTTGACAGCATCGATGAGATTGAGATTCCCAAGTAATCATTCGTTAATTTAATACGTTTGAAGGCTCTGCCTACGTTCAGAGCATACGGGATAGGTCTGTCTATTTTAAGGGAACCAGCATTTATACGGTGATTTTAAAAGAGGGGATGAGACGCGCCCCTCTTTTTTTGGTGTCTTTAAACATAGGTATAGATCGAGTGAATGCAGATGAAGCGTACTTTACCAATTCATATAGAAAAGGGTTGTTAATAGATGAATATCGTAGAAACGAAGGAAAATTGGCTCAGGAACATCGTACTCTTTTTAAGCAGTCAGACGATATCCCTATTTGGGTCCTCTCTCGTGCAATATGCCATCATGTGGTATATCACGCTGGAGACGGAATCGGGTTTGATGATGACGCTGTATATTATTTGCGGGTTTATTCCGACCTTTATTTTGTCCCCCGTTGCAGGAGTATGGGCGGATCGCTACCATCGTAAAATGCTCATCATGCTGTCGGACGGACTTATCGCTACAGCCACCCTTATTCTTGCGATTCTCTTTTTCATGGGATACGATGCGACGTGGCTTCTGTTTGTGATGGCGGCGGTTCGCGCTTTTGGGACTGGAATTCAAACACCGGCGGTGGGAGCGATTTTGCCGCAAATCGTTCCGAAGGATAAACTGACGAAGGTGAACGGAGCGAATGGAAGTATCCAAGCGGTGATCATGTTCGTGTCCCCGATGGTCAGTGCAGCACTGCTCTCGATGGCCACGATTGAAATCATATTTTTGATCGATGTCATTACAGCGGCGATTGCGATCATCACGCTGCTGGCTTTTTTGAAAATTTCGGTACATCAGAAGGCGGCGGAACAACAAACGGCGAGCTATTTCAGCGACTTTAAGCAAGGCTTGATCTATGTGAAGAGCCATGCTTTTCTGAAAAGATTCTTCTTATTTTTTGCTGTTTTCTTTGTATTAATGGCGCCAGCAGCCTTTCTAACGCCGCTCCAGGTGACACGCAGCTTCGGCGATGACGTGTGGCGGCTGACCGCCATCGAAATTGCTTTTTCCATTGGTATGATGGCAGGGGGAGGATTAATCGCTTCCTGGGGAGGGTTTCAAAATAAAGTCAAAACGATGGTTATCGCAAGTCTTGTAATGGGAGCTTGTACATTCGCTCTTGGGATTGTGCCTGGCTTTTGGATTTATTTAGCCTTTATGGCTTTATTCGGCATTGCCATGCCGATGTTTAATACACCGACTACGGTTCTATTACAGGAGAAAGTCGAGGAAAACTATTTAGGAAGAGTCTTTGGTGTGATGGGGATGATATCTACCTCGATGATGCCTATTGGAATGCTCATCTTCGGTCCGATTTCCGATATCATTCGCATCGAATGGCTGCTCATCGGAACGGGTATGTTTATGATTGTGCTTACGTTCTTTTTAGCTAAAAATAAAGTTCTCATCGAAGCGGGAGAGCCTGAACCGGCGAGAAGCGCAGGTTAATGGTGCGGAGCAGTGAGAGCACCTCCCTAAAACAAGTCAGTTCTCCATTTATGCTAATTGAATAGAATAAGAAGGGACCGTTCACTTGAAAGAAGTGTTCGGTCCCATTTATGATATCGGTCTGATAGGGATGTTCCATTCAAGCAGCCCGTCAAAGAAGGGCTATTTGAAATTCCTATAAAGATCATCATTCCCATATATTGGACCGCCCTCTTTCCATGCGATATGATGACAAGGAAGAGTAGATGCGGGAAAGTTCCAATCGAAGTGAAGGGCAGGATGCGATATGATGGGGAAAGAGGCACGAAATCGGACTGAGTTGTCAGGGAAGCTAACCAACGTTCTGGATGCCAGGTCGTTAACGGGGTCTCATAAGAGGCTTGCGGCACTCCTTTCTGAAGGGATGCATGTTCTGGATGTAGGCTGCGGGACAGGAGCTATAACGCGGGGAATTGCCGAAGCCGTCGGTCCGAGCGGACGTGTTGTCGGCGTCGATCATAATTCTAGTTTGATCGAGAAGGCGCGTTCAGCTCATGGGGATGTACCCGGGCTAACGTTTGAAACAGGGGATGTTTATGCGCTCTGTTATGATGGGGAATTTGATATCGTCACCTCTGCCCGTGTGCTCATTTGGCTGTCAGATCCTCTAAAGGCATTACTAAATATGATTTCAGCCGCAAAAATAGGCGGACGAATCGTTGCAGCCGATTATAATCATGAAAAGATACAGTGGGAGCCGCAGCCTCCAGCCAGCATGCTGCATTTCTATGATGCTTATTTAAGATGGCGCTCCGATGCCGGGATCGATAATAGGGTGGCCGATCATCTTGCGGACATGTTTGAGCGTTGCGGGCTTCGTGAAATCTATGTAACTCCCCAACATGAGGTCATGAAACGAACAGATCCGGATTTTTCAGCACGCATCGGAATTTGGGCGGATACGGCGTCGAGCCGAGGACCGCAAATGGCAAGGGACGGGTACATTACGGAGCAGGAATATTTGAAGGCGGAGAATGAATACCGGGAGTGGATGGTACAAGATGCTGGCATGTTATCGATGTATATGCTGGCAGTAGAGGGACTTCGAAACAGTGAGTCGATCAAATAACAGCATCATCTCAGAATAAAAGGATAGTCCTGCTTAGGAGAAGGGCTATCCTTTTATTTACAGCGTGACTCCCTTTCTGTGAGCTAGTGCCTTTAATTCATAGAAGAATTCCAGCGAGCCTGAATACGGTGCTTGGATGCCTAACAGCCTTTCGATCATCGCCCTAAGCTCATCGGAGAGGGTCAATTCATCCTGCCAGCTGCGCTCCTCGCCGTTGGCGTTAGGATCTGGCTCATAGTTCGAATATAGGATGAACAGCATCCAGTGTCCGATGTCCTGCAGATCTGATTGTTCCTCCGCATCTTTACTCGGTCTGGAAGAGGAGGGCTTGTGTGGAAATCCTCTTCGTACAGGCTGATGAGGAAGAGTCTCACCCACCCTTCTGGCCAAACCGAAATCGATAATATATAGCCTCTCATCCTGAAAGATGACATTCGGAATACGCAGATCGAGATGGACAAAGCCTTTTTCATGGATATATGTAACGATATCGAGAAGCTGCAATGTCATATGAATACAATCGTCTTCTGCATACCGGCGACCCTTTTCAAAGATTAAATCTTCTAGCGTATCCCCGCTTAAATAAGACATGACCAGGTAATCACTTCGGCGTTCTGTGAAGAAATGATGAAAGGCGGGAATCTGGGCATGATCAAGGGATTGCAGAATCGAAGCTTCCCTTTCCAGCATTTTCCCGGCCTCATTGCCTTTGCTGGGCCGTGCTTGTTTTACCGCTACGAGGGTCCCATCCCTCTGATCGATACACTTGTAGGTTAAGCCATAGCTTCCTTCACCCAGCCACTCTTGAACGAGGTACCTCTTCCCAAGCACGGCGCCCACTTCGGCCGGATAATCCCGCCATGCTGCCGCAAAAGAGGCCAAAGCTGCAAATAAACGCATAGAGTGCATTCTCCTTTTATTATGGTCCCATCTATTATATCATGACGCGCATACAATAGGCTGCGATTCAGGTGAGACGATGCTTCAACGATGGATTCATTTTCTAGGAAGTCTATCAACGATTCTAGCCATATCCATGTTACAATGAGCCCATAGATTTTTTTGATATAATTTGAAACGAAAACAGAACTGAGTCGTATATGTTAATATCAGAGCAACAGATGTAATCATTACGAATAAGGTGGTTGATCACATGTTCAGGAAGCTGGTAAAAAAAATTCTTCATTCTTCGTCATCTCATCGAAGCGGCAGACACTACGGCAGCAGCTCCGCAAGGAAATACAGAAGATACAGCAGCAGCGCTCATCGACATTCTTATCGTAAGTACTCTTCATCTGATTACAAGCATAGACACGGACATCACGGTCACGGGTATTATAAAAGCAGAAAGTACAGCTCAAGCTAGCACATCCAAGCATGGTTTACACCGTACTTCAGGAATGCCCGAAGCGATTACTTTCGTTCAGTAAGAGTTTTTAATGACGCGGATCCTAGACCTAGGGCGGGTTCAAATCACGGGCTGGGGTCCGTATTCATTTATTTTCACGTATCATACACTATCTTAAAGTAGCCATGGATAATAGACCGTCAGGAACGTTTTCAAATCTTCGTATCAGCATGGTGTACATCATGGGTTATATATGGTTTATAATATCCCTTAGAACTAAGTCCTTTAGTCTAAGGGTGTTTTTGTAACACAGTCTATCTTGGTTCATGGAACTAGAGGTTAAATTGGAAATTGGGGTATTTCACACATGGGCATGAAGCTAACAGACCGTACAGAAGCATGGTATTCAATGGCTGAACAGAGAGCCGCACAATATTTTGCTGTACTTCAAGAGCAGGTCACAGGGAAGACCTATCTCCCAAAGCTGCTCGAAGATATTCAACAGTGGAAAAGAAAGCATATGCATCATGGTTCATGGCTCTCCTTCTTTTCCCGGAGAAAGGAAGCCCCTGATGCATCGGATTATTATAAGTATATAGGTTGGCTGAAGTATACCGGCAAGCTGGATGACTACTTGGAACGAAGCATATCGTACCTTTATTTGAGGGATTTAGGCCAAGACCTGCGTTCCCCCCATACACAGATCCGAATGAAGAGAATGATGGGGGATATGAAAAAACTTCTCATTCGGCCGGA
Source organism: Marinicrinis lubricantis (assembly GCF_042658665.1). Lineage (NCBI taxonomy): Bacteria > Bacillati > Bacillota > Bacilli > Caryophanales > Paenibacillaceae > Marinicrinis > Marinicrinis lubricantis. The sequence goes on along the minus strand of NZ_JBHSQV010000028.1, from coordinate 37,240 downwards.
TCAATCCAGCGGCGGGAGTGGACCGGAGTTTCTGAGCCTGGCTGCCCTATACAGGTGGGCGCAGAGTGAAGGGGTGGAGAAGGACGCGATTTGGGTCATTCATAAGCTGCAGCGGGTCAACGCTCATATTCCGAGCGGAATGAATGGGGCGGAAGCGCAGAGAAAGCTGATCAAAATTATTGCCGGCGTGGTTCTGCACGTTGTAGATGAGATGGATGACAATGTATCGCATGAGATACGTGCCCGCAGACTTGGCGAAGCGATCCGTTTAGGATATTACTACGGTCTGACCTATCCGTTTATTGACGATCTTCTGGATTCGAACGTACTGGATCCGAAGGAAAAGGAAGCTTACTCCGAGCTGATTCGTACCGTACTGGTCCAGGGGACGGTACCCGAATTTGGCCATTGGAACGGAAATCATGCGGAGATGATTCAGTTTGTATACCATGAGCTGGGGGAAGCTTATGAGTACATTAAGAATTATCAGAGCTTGGAAACACAGCTGACCTTTTTCGAGCAATCCTATGTTTTCTTTCATTCGCAGGACGTGGATCGATTCAAGGATCTAAATAACCCGAACTACACGAATGATGAGCTCTACTTGCCGATTATCATTAAGTCTTCTTCCTCGCGGCTGATTGTCCGGTCTGTCATTCGTGCCAATAAGAATGAAGGCTTCGATCAGCGGGTGTTTTATTTTGGATTATATAATCAGCTGGCCGATGATTTTGCCGATCTGTTTGAAGATATGAAGGATGGAGCGGTAACGCCGTATACGTATTACTGGACATACCGTAACGAACGCCCAGATTTGATCAACCCTTTCGAATTGTACTGGGCCGTGATCGGACATTTGATCTATCATGTCTATCAATCGGATGCGGAAATCCGTGAGATTATGCTGGGTCGTGCTGCGAACGGGCTGAAACGTTTGAAAAAGCGGTTAGGGGCGGAAAAGTTCAATGAGATGATGGAGGTCTTTTCAGTCGGCAGCCCGGAATTGAATGGGCTGATCGAACAAATGGCTCATAAAGCAGAGAATGTGGATTTCTTCGATAAACTGCTTCGCGATCAGCTGCTGATCTCGATGCAAAAACAGCGTGAAGAGAAGCAGCAGTTTGAACGGATCGTTCAAAACGCGCGGGAAGAAATCAATCAGCTGCTGGAGATTCAAAAGCCTGAACATATGCCTTCTATGAAAGAGTTGCTGATCGATACGGCGAATTACAGTCTCGCCGGAAGCGGGAAGCGAATTCGACCCGTGCTCGCTTGGATCATGGGGGTAAGCGGATATGGGCTGCAGGCTTCATCACTTACTCCGCTGTTTCGAACGCTGGAATATATGCATACGGCGTCCCTCATCTTTGATGACCTGCCTTCACAGGATAATTCATCCTTTCGCAGAGGACGACCTACGCTTCATCAGGTGCATGACAGTGCGATTGCAGAACTAACAGGGCTTTATCTGATCCAAAAGGCCATGGAAGAATTGGCGTCTATTCAAGGCTTTGATCGAGGAGCGGTTCTTGAACTATTGCGCTACACGTCACAAAAGGCGGGAGAAATATGTATGGGGCAGGCCATGGATTTGCAGTCCAAGGGCAAAGTGATGACGCCTGAGCAGTTGAACATGCTTTGCTATTACAAAACCGGAATTGCCTTTGAGGTTTCCTTGGTGGCTCCCGCCATTCTTGCCCAGGTGAAAGAGTCGGAAATAGCGGTATTGAAAAAAATTGCCTACCATGCCGGAATTGCCTTTCAGATCAAAGACGATCTGCTGGATGCGGACGGAGATCTACAATTGCTCGGTAAACCGGCGGGCAAAGACGTGGAGAATAATCATTCCACCTTTGTGACGGTACTCGGTCAGGAAGGTGCCAGTATGGCGATGTGGGAGCATTACTGCCTTGCCATGGAGGCACTGAAGGAGCTGCCTCGTGAAGTTGGCTTTTTGAAGCACATACTCAGTTATTTGATCATTCGGGAAAATTAATAAGCTGCTGGGAAATGCCTCAGCGGAAAGACAACATCCCCTCACTGCAGAAAGTCTAGGGACTTTATTTTGCGGGAGGGGATTTTTCTTATTGGAGACGGCGGCAGATTGGAGCCGCTACAGAGAAATCTGCTTTGTCCATGCCTCTTCATTCAATTCATTATTTATCGCTGCTGCGGCAATGGATCCTAAGGAAGCGGCCGTTATGGCCTGATGAAAATGCGTAACGCTATCGCCAGCGCTGAATACGCCGGGTACGCTGGTTTTGCCGAATAAATCGACGTCGATGGTCCCGGATTCTGTCATTTGGCAGCCGATGGCCTGCGGCAGATCCGATCCGATAGTAAGCTTCGGTCTAAAAAATATGCCTCTGCATGAAATAGGAGTACCATCATCGAGCAGGATTTGCTGGACGATCCCTCCCTTCGATTGGATCGATTGAATCGGTGAATCATATACGGGGATCTGATGCTGTTTCAGTTCCTCACGCTGTGGTTCCGTCATTTCATCCGGTCCATTCGTACAGATCGTGAACTGCTTCGTCCACCCCGATATGATTTTGGCCATATGCAGTGCGTCCGCTCCTTTGTAGATTAAGACCAGGTGCTGATCCTGAAGCTCCCACCCGTCACAGTACGGACAGACGAAGGCACTTGAGCCATATACCTCCGTAAGTCCCGGAATATCCAGTGGAAAATCCTTCATGCCAACGGCAAAGAGCACTTTTTTACTTTGGTAAGTCTGCCCCTGTGATGTCTTGATGTGAAATTGTCCATTCGTACCTGAAATCGCGGTCGCTGTATCCTCAGTGAACGAGACGGAAGGGTATAAGGAAATTTGCTCCTTTGCAATACGCTTTAGTTCACTGGGATGAATTCGATCCCTTGTCAGGAAGCCGTGTGCTTCGTGCGTGACTCGGTTGCGCGGATGTCCTTCATCGATCACGATTACATTTTTTCTTGCTCTGCCTAATACAAGCGCTGCATTCATGCCTGCCGGCCCTCCGCCGATAATGACACAATCGTAAGACATTGGAATGCTCCCTTCATTTGTAAAAGTAAGTTTATATTAAAGATATTATAGACTTTCAATATCCTTAATGATGCCGAAAGAACAGACGGAACGTCATTCCGTCTTCAGCTGAGGAACTAGATCTGCTAATTTTTTGTTCTGCAAATATTGCTCCATGTGATGCTCTGCGTCTAAGACCACCTTTTGAATTAAGCATTCGCTTTCATGCTCTAAGCTGCATTCGAACAAGGAAGCATTCCCTTCAATGGCTTGAATAACATCAAGAAAGGAGATTTCCTCCTGCTTCCGTCTAAGGCGATAACCGCCACCTGAGCCGGGAACGGATTGAATTAATCCGGCCTTTACCAGCTTCGTCATCATCTTGGACAGGTAGGTTGGCGAAACCCCCAGCTTCTCTGCCAATAATTGCACCCCAACAGGCTTATCAGGCACCGCTGATATTAGATAGAGCATCGCATGAAGCGCATAGTCGGTTGCCTGGGAATATTTCATGCTGTACCTCCATTAAAGACTTTATGGGTCTATAATAGATTTAATTCGTCAAAAATGCAAGGGGGATTTTCGTCTCTCTGGAGGTTATGCATCATTTGTCAAATTTGCGCGCAGCCGTTTGCTTTAGGTGTGCTAATCCCTTACGGCGTTAATGTTCTGAAGTGGTGAGAATAGCAATTCATGATCGTATTTCTTGGATAGCCGAACCTCCGTATTCAAGGTATACTAAAAATATGAGTAAACTCATTTATTGGAGCGAATGGATCCATGCGTGAAATGCGTCTGAAGCGGAGAAAGCATGAACGAAGTGTTGCAAATATAGGAGTAAACTCATAGTTCGATGGAAACGGAGCTGATTCTGTATATGAAACGCGAAGTCCGTATTGAATGGGAGTATGATGGAAAGCCGGATTTCTCTTCGGGAACGGGAGCTTATGCTTCCGAAAAAGCACTGGGACTGTTGTCCGCTCTCGTTGTTCCACTGATCCTACTGTATGTCCTGTGGCAAAAAGATCCAGGCTGGAGTGTAGTGGAGTGGATCGTCGCGATGGTGATTGCACTCGATATAAGTGGAGGACTGGTATCCAATGCATTAAATTCATGCAAAAGGTTCTACCATACGCCCCCGAAACGGGAGGAAGGCAAGCTCGGCGTGTGGCTGAAGCATCCCGTCCTGTTCACGGTATGCCATGTTCACCCGATCATCGTCTACTGGGTGTTCGATGACAAGAATTGGCTGCTTGGCTTGCTGTGGTACGGGCTGTTATTAGGTTCTGCAGCAATGGTGTTATCCGTCCCTCTGTATTTGCGGCGTCCTGTTTCCATGCTCCTCATCATGATTTGTATACTGACGAATTTTTACGGGATCGAACCGGTCCCCCTCTTTGAGTGGCTCATGCCACTGCTATTTATAAAAATCGTTTATGGACATCTTGTTCGGGAAGAGCCTTACCGGAAATGAGCAGTTTCATTGCGATCGCTTTAAAAATGAGTGTACTATAACAATAAATGGATGATTTCAAGCGGATAGCAGGTGAAGCGATTGGGATGGCGTGAACAGAAGAAAGAAGAGACGAGAAGAACGTTATTGAATAAAGCAGCGGAATTGTTTGGGACGAAGGGATATCAAGCCGTGACGACAGCCGAAATTGCACGCGCCGCCGGGATCGCAGAAGGAACCTTGTTTAACTATTTTCGGGGAAAAGGGGAGCTGTTTATCGCAGCGATGATGCCGGAGTCGTCCATTGAAGAACCGCCGGAAATACAGATAGAAGAGATCAGTCCATCTGATTTGGCCGCTGTGATGGTGGAATTGCTCGATCGGCAGCTCTCTTCACTCATGCAAGTGAATAAGCGGCTGCTGCAGGATTATTTCTCCATTGTCTATGGAGGAGGCCTTGCGGAAGGGGCAGAGGCACGGGCTAGCCTGCTTACAGCGGATGAACGCATGCTTTCCCTCATCAGCCGTTTCCTCGTCCAACAGAAAGAAAGGCATCCTGCACCATTTGCGAATTTCGATGTGGATGTGGCCGCGTCATGCATCTTCGGCTGTACAGTGACGTTATTGAATCAATATGTAATTGCAGAGGACTGGACCTACGAACAGCTTAAACAATCCTTATATGATCAAATCTTATTTGTGTTGACGGGGCATGTAAAATCATGGAACGAAGAAGGGAGTGGTCAGGATGAACTTTGATATGGGAGAAGCTGCCGAGGTGCTGCAGCGAACGCCTTACAGTCTTAAAGCTTTATTATCGGGTCTATCTGAAAGCTGGCTCCATTGCAACGAGGGCGAAGGAACATGGACCGCAGCTGAGGTGATCGATCATCTGATAGAGTCTGAGCGAACGAATTGGATACCGAGACTGGAAATGATTCTTCGAGAAGGGGAGAAGAGGCCGTTTCCGATATTCGATCGTTTTACACACTTGCAGCATGCGCCCGATGTATCGATGGATCAAAAACTTAAGGATTTCATTAGGTTTCGCACTGAAAATATAGCTAAGCTGAAGCAGCTGATTGATCCGGCCCTGCACTTGGAATTAACGGGAGTTCATCCCGCATTTGGAGTCGTAAAGCTGAGGGAATTGCTTTCCGCATGGGTCGTCCATGATTTTACGCATATGGCTCAAATCGTTCGCGTAATGGCCAAGCGCTATACAGAGGACACGGGGCCTTGGATTGAATACTTAAGTATATTGAAAAAGTAAAAGCTGCACGGAGGCAGCTGATGGAATAACAGGAGCTCTGGAACGTATTCCAGAGCTCCTGTTGTTTAACAAACAAAATCGAAGTCATGATCTTGGACGATGTGAGTAAGCAATTCATACAGCTGCTCCCGCTGGCTTGCCGGAAGATGCGCAAGCAGCTTCTCGGAGATGTCCTGCTGAATCGCTTTCACCTTTTCCATCTGACACTTGGCTGTATCCGTCAACAGAAGAAGGGTAGCTCTGCGGTCCTCCGGATCCGGCCGTCTCACAATAAGTCCGTCCCGCTCGAGTGCATCGACAAAATCCGTAACGGTCCTCGGTTTAATCCCAAGCTTATGTGCCAATTCGTTCATACGGATTTGCTCAGCTTGCCATACGGTCAGCAGCAGTCGAAGGCGCGGACCGGATAGATGAAAGGGCAGCTCTAATGCTGATAATTGGTTTTCATAGGCTTGCTGTACAAAATGCGTCGTTCGCAGCAGCATTTGGATGATTTCCGCAGCCTGCGGCTGTTTCGGTGGGACGGTCGTCATGAGTTACATGCTCCTCCTTGACAGGCACAATTTTGCAGAGTAAACTCTTAAAGAGTATACTCACTATATTATATCTTAGTAAATTGTTTTTATGAACATTTTACTATTTGCACTAAATAAAAACAAAGAGAAAAGATGGAGGGAATCATCATGAGTACTGTTTTATTTGTTAAAGCGAATAACCGTCCGATGGAGCAGGCGGTTAGCGTGAAATTGTATGAGGCGTTCTTGGGAAGCTATAAGGAAAGTCATCCGGAAGACACCATTATCGAATTGGATTTATTCCAAGTGGAACTTCCTTATATGAATGCAGACCTCATTAATGGGAAATTCAAAGCCGGCCGCGGCATGGAATTGACTCCAGAGGAAGCAGCAGCATTTGAAATTTCCAGCAAATACTTGAATCAGTTTTTAGCTGCGGATAAAGTGGTTTTTGCGTTCCCATTGTGGAACATGACCATTCCTGCTGTGCTGCACACCTATATTGACTATATCTATGAAGCAGGAAAAACGTTCAAATACACGGAACAAGGACCAGTAGGCTTGATTCCGGACAAGAAAATCGCTCTGCTTAATGCAAGAGGCGGGGTTTATTCCGAAGGACCGGCTGCCGCTGCTGAAATGTCCTTGAATTTTGTTCGCAACATTATGATGTTCTTCGGCGTAACGGACATCACGACGGTCGTGGTTGAAGGTCATAATCAAATGCCGGATCAGGCGGAAGCGATTATTGGACAAGGTATTGAGAACGCGAAGAAAGCGGCAGTAAGCTTCTAATTGGCAGACAAGCTTAACTTTGTGTAAAGTAAGAAGAGGCGGATCTTCCCTGGCGTACTCCGGGAGATGCCGCCTTTATACATAAGTAATGGTTAACTGCTTTTCTCCATGACAGCAAAGTAATTTTCTTCATCATCCGCAAAGTTAAATACTTTTCCAGAAGACAACCTTTTACTCCTTTGTTGGAAAAGTCGTTGTATAGTTCATCTAGATTGTTTGTGAAAAACATTAATGAGGGTGTGCCGAGATTTAGATCTGTTTCCATCTTCGCCACGAATTCCTTATTGTGCAGAATGATGCTTGTTTCCGCGCCGCTCGATGGAGCAATTTCAATCCATCTCATTCCTTGGCCGTTATCTTCCTCCGCAATGACTCGAAACCCTGCTTTTTCCGTCCAAAATTTCACTGCTTGATCTTGATCATTGACATACAGCATAATTTGACCGACTTGAGAGTAATCTTCGAATTATTCTTCCTGTATTCACATCATTTGCTTGAATTTTAGCATAAAAAATGGAATATATTTCTTTTGAATTTTGATTTAATGATTATATATATCATAAAACAAGGCATTAGAGCATGATTATATTAGGCATATATTGAATATGACGGAGAAGAAGGGATGGTATGATAGTAGAAGAGATGTTATCGTATGGAATAAAAAGGGGGAGATGTGGTGGAGCCAGTGAAAAGGAAGATTCCTGCCGCAGCGGTGCGGGCAACAGCATCTGGAGTTATTTTTATGGCTTTGTTCGGCAGTATTTGGGCATACACAGGAACGATGGGCTTACAAGGGTGGAATACACCATGGCTGCTTGTTGCAGCAGCTGTCATAGGACTTGCGCTAATTGCTGGTGCGATTGCATTAATCCGTGCTTCAAAAGCATTACAGCATGATCTTCCGCAGCAAGCTGCAGGTTACCGAAAACGTATACTTTTCTGGTTCAATGTCATTTTCGCCGCAGAAGGTTTAGCTATCGCCGCCACGGTGATGGCTTGTATCGCTGCCGAGCGTACCGATTGGATACCTATCTTCATCGCAATCATTGTTGGCATTCATTTTTTCCCGCTCGCTTCTCTTTTTCGAGTGGACATCTACCATTACACGGGTGCATTGCTCTGTGTGCTTGCCTTGATCACATGGCTGGCTGTGCCGGCTGAATTGAAGATTGGCGATCAAGAAATAATGGCCTATATGACTTTTGTCGGCTTTGGATCTGCTCTGATTTTGTGGGCAACCGCCCTCGTGATATGGAATGTGGGGAGAAGATTACTGCGTGATGGCCGGAAACAACAGTAATTTAATGTCTTCTTAAATGAATCGAAACCGTTTGAAGAACTGCTCTTCATAAGAGCAAGTTACGTATGTCGGGACGGGAGGATTTTGGTGATGGATGCGAAATTGAACATTTTAAAAAAATATAATATAAGCGAATTAAATATGTTGGGCATGGGTATGGAAGCGGAGGTGTATGCTTACGGAACTGACCGTGTTCTGAAAATATATAATGGTTTAACCAATACGCGTAAGCAGGAAACCTTAAAAGCATTTTACGACGCTCTTCGAAGGGAGGAAGCCGGCCCAGAACTTCCGCGCACATATTCGATCTTACAAGAAGAGGGCCGAGTCGTCACGATGGAGAAGCGGATCTCCGGCAAAAGCCTGCAGGATGCTCTACCGGCAATGACTAGGGAACAACAAGAAGCAGCCATGAAACATTATCTGATGGCACAACTTCAGCTGCAGAAGATCACCATATTTCCTCCACTTGAAGGGTATAAGCTGTTCAGCGATAACAAGCTGTCCACAACACGCCAGAAGGATTGGTATCACTTTCTTAAGCAATACATCATGATCAAGCATGAAGAAGCGGGATTCTATTTCGCAAGAGATGTGGAGCAGTATGAAGAGAAGCTGCAGCGATTGCTCAGTCTGCTTTCATCCGATTATGATGGGCCATATTCGTTGATTCATGGAGACTATTATCCGGGGAACGTGCTAGTGGATGATGAAGGTAAAGTGACCGGCGTGATCGATTTCGGCATTATGACGATGTACGGTGATCCTTTATTCGACATTGCTTGCGGCTGGCTCTATTTTGATATGTATAACGTACTAGAGGCTAATCTGACGGAAAGATACTTGAACGTAATAATGAATACGTTAGGAGAGGGAGTAAGAGGGAGGCTGTACCTTTACGTCTTGGTGAACAGCATCTTAACGGCGAATCTGTATTCCCAGCAGTGTAATGATGGGCACTATCTGTGGTGTGTAGGCCATTTAAACAATCCTCGCTACCTAGATGGAATGGCGAACTTTCGATAGATCATCATGTAAATCTAATCACAGATATCGGACACTTCCATTTATCTAAATGTAAGTGTTTTTTTATTCATTTTTTGAAAATATAAGCTGCAACTTGAAAGATGATGCTATACTAATATCTGTATATGAAGCAAGCTGCGAATTTTCTACAATTGATTAGGCTGGATACGACAATGCTTCTAAGGGAGTCTGGAAATGAGAAAGAGTAAAACCTTCTATAACATTTTTATTCCTATTCTAATCCTTGGGCTGGGATTAGTCGCGAGCTTTGGAAGCTATATTTACTATTCGACGACGCATTCGGTTGCGGACAGTGTCAGTGAAAGTCAGCAGAGCTTAATTACCCAAATTCGAAACACGATGGAGCAAAAAATACAGACGATTGAATACGCTTTCGATACTTACAGTACAACGAAGTCGTTCAGTGATGTCATCGGGCATCCTTTGACAGAACAGGACTTCGAGACGTATCGGGAATTGAATACACAGCTCAATTATATTGCCACCATGGGGCTGGAAGGGGTGCAGTATTCCTTAATCAGCCTCGATCAAAATTGGGAAATTACGAACGGAACGTTGACCCGATTAACCGAAGAAGAAAAGCAAATGCTTTATCAGGAATATATCGATGCGTCAGGCCGTGAGCTTTTTTGGGTGAAAATGGATGACGGCATACGAATGGTGCAAACGCTTCCGGTTTATTCGAAGAATAAACAAGCGATAGCCTTGTCCGATATTTCGCTCCATACCTTAAACCGTACACTTCAGGTGAAGCCGGGTACATCGGTCTACATCATCAATAAGCAGGGAGAATTGCTCTATGCCGCTGACGGTGAGGGACAAGCATTATCGAAGCAGCATATGGATGAACTCACCGCAAAGGCCGCCGATTTGCCGGAGAGCGGGGAAATTTCGATAGGCAAGGATGATGAAGCTGTTACCGCTTTGTATTCGAAATCATCCTACAATAATTGGTTGTATGTGACGGTGCTGGACGAAGGGAAAGTCAGCGAAGCGTTGACGACGACACGGATCGGTCTGATCGTGATGGCCGCTTTCATCATGCTCCTGATCGTTATTATGGCGTATTTCTTATCCGTCCATCTGGCGAAGCCGATTCGTAAAATTCAGAACAGTCTTGCTAAAGGTGCCGATCCGAAGCCGCGAGATGAAGTGAATTGGATTATCCAATCGATTGATTCGATCATGACAGAGAAGGAAAATCTAGAGAATCTCATCGAAGCGGAGAAGCCGAAGCTGGAAACTCAGTTTGTGCTGAATTTGCTGCACAGCCGGCTTAATCGAGCAGAAGTCCAAAGAAGCATGGAACGCTTTGGTTACCGAATTGATCCAAGTGCTTTGTTCGTCACGATGCTCATTCAATTGGACAGCTACGGTGATAAGCAGCCATCAGATAAGGATGTATTGCTGCTGACGATTAACAAAATGATGCAGGAAATCGTGCCAGCCTCTGCACGCATGCTTCCTGTTGTGCTGAACGAACGGACGCAAGCTACGCTTCTCATCTTTGAACAGGATAACGAAAATGAAATCCGCAAGCAGATACTGAATTATGGCAAGGCGATCATCAGGTCAGCCAGAGAGTATTTGAAATGCTCTGTCAGCATAGGGATCAGCAATCCGTACGAAGATATTATGAACAGCAAAAAGGCTTTTGAGATGAGCTTGGAGGCGCTGCATCAGCGGCTGAATTTAGGCAAGGAATCGATCATTTTCTTTGATGACATTTCAACCGTTATCGCAGGACCGACGATGCTGCATTACCCATCGGATCTGGAGGCGCAGCTGTTTGACGCGATTCGGCTTGGAGATGAGCAGGAGGTGTCGCGCTATCTGTATCCGCTGCTCGCCGAGATGATGAAGCACAGCAAGAAACCGATGGATCTTGAAGCGACGTTAATTCGCTTCGTTAATAACTTGATCCAACTGGAACAGCTGATTGGGGCAGAGGTGCTGCTGACACAAGACAATGCGGATTTATACCACAGGCTGCTCGACACACGCAATCCGGAAGAAATTGAACGCATCCTGATTCAAGAGGTTATTGAGCCGATGGTTCGGATGATGAAGGAAAAGACGAATCAGCAGTTCCGATCGATCGCCGATAAAATCGCAACCATTGTCCGCACAGAGTACGATCAGGATTTATCGCTGGATGTGATCAGCGAGCGGCTGCATTACAGTCCGAACTATTTGAGCAGCATTTTTAAGAAGGAGTACGGTACGACGTTCAGTGAATATGTGATGACCTATCGTCTTGAAATCGCGAAGAAATGGCTGATCGAAACAGATATGACGATCAAGGATATCGCGGAGCGTCTGCGATATCAGAATCCGCAGAACTTTATTCGATCGTTCCGAAAAAAAGAGCATGTTACGCCAGGCGCTTATCGAAAAATGAAGGTGGAGCTGTAAAACAAAAAAAGAAGTTCTGGATGATGCACGAGATGTGCACACCAGAACTTCTTTTCATTTCGCCAGGAATTGTTGCTCCCGCCCAATTAACCTTTCACCGCACCGAGCAAAGCACCCTTCGTAAAATGCTTTTGTACGAATGGATAAGCAATCAGCATTGGAACCGTCGCCACGACGATAACCACCATCTTGATCGTCTGTGCCGGAGGGATAATATCGACGGAAGAGTTATCTCCCTGCATGCCGCTGGAGACGAGCACGATTTGGCGCAGCAGGATTTGCAGCGGCCATTTCTCCGAATCGGTAAGGTAAAGAATAGCGCTCGTATACGTGTTCCAGTACGTGACGCCATAGAACAGCGAGATCGTCGCAACCGATGGGAGCGAGAGCGGGAGCATAATTTTCCAAAGAATACGGAAATCGTTCGCCCCATCGATCTTCGCGGATTCTTCCAGACTCTCCGGCAGCGCTTGGAAGAAGTTTCGCATGATGATCAGGTTAAAGGCATTGATCGCTGTCGGGATAATGAGTGACCAATAGGAATCGATGAGTCCGACGGATTTAACGATGAGGAACGTCGGAATCATGCCGCCGCTGAACAGCATCGAGAACACGATAATGAAGTTGATAAAGGTTCTTCCGAACAAATATTTACGGGACAAGGCATAGGCCATTAATATCGTAAGCGCCATACTGACGAAGGTACCTACCAGCGTCGTACCAATCGATACGGCAAGTCCTTTGAACAGCGTCGGCGTAGAGAAGATAAATGTGTAGGCGTCTAGTGAAAAGGTCGTTGGAAAAAGCAAAAATTTCTTCTCGACAACCTCCTGCGTGGATGCGAATGAAGTGGAGATGACATTCACGAAGGGCAGGAGACACGCCAATGCGAAAAGCAGAAGAAGTGTATAGTTTACTACATTAAATAGACGGCTTCCGAAAGATTCTCTTTTTAGTGCGGATCTAGTCATTTCGAGTACAGCCTCCTCAGGTACATTAATATGTAATCACCTTACCAAGCCAACCATCATTCCGTATATAATCATGTTTTACGACGTTCCAAATGGAATCGGCCGGAGTGGGAAGCAGGGATGAACACGGTATAATCCTCAAGGTGAAAAATAATCATCAGCCACAGCAAGTCCGGCGGAATCCCTTGATACAAAAGGGTTTCGGGCAGTGGGTATGGATAATGATTATATACGTAACGAGGAAGAAACGGCTATGCTTGGTTCAAGCAGACGATGTACATAAGGAGGTTCACGAGCCGTGAAGGAAGCCTATAAAACCGCTCTTCCTTCCCAGCCCAGATCGATGAAGAAAGAACAGCTGCTTCATGGATTGAGGAGCATGGGGAAAAATAAACTATTATATTTGATGATACTTCCCGGTTTTCTTTTTTTTGTAGTGTTTAAGTATTTGCCGATGGGCGGACTTATTATTTCATTTCAGGACTACCAGCCTTATTTAGGCATTAAGGATAGTCCGTGGGTGGGGCTCAAACACTTTATACGTTTGTTCACAGAGCCTACCTTTGGAATGCTGCTTCGCAACACACTCACATTCTTCGCGCTGGAGCTGATCTTCTTCTTCCCGCTGCCGATTATTCTAGCGTTGATGCTCAATGAAGTAAGGCATAAATTGTTTAAAAAATCGATCCAGACGATGATTTATATTCCGCATTTCATGTCATGGGTCATCATCGTTTCCATTACGTATGTGTTTCTGAATGTAGATGGAGGCGTCATGAATGAAATGCTGTCTGCGATGGGTTTCCAGAAAATCAGCTTCCTTACCGAGCCGGATTGGCTTCGTCCGATGTATATACTGCAAATCATATGGAAGGAAGCGGGCTGGTCGACGATTATTTATTTAGCGGCGATCACCGCCGTTGATCCGCAGCAGTATGAGGCAGCAGAGATGGATGGTGCAAGCCGTCTCCGGAAAATTTGGCACGTTACGCTGCCAACCATCCGCCCGGTCATTATTACGCTGCTAATTCTGAAAATCGGTAATACGCTGGAACTGGGCTTTGAACATATGTACCTGCTCCTGAACTCGCTTAATCGCGAGGTAGGTGAAATATTCGATACCTACATCTATACGGCCGGTTTGAAAAATGGTCAGCTCAGCTTTAGTACAGCGGTAGGTCTGTTTAAAGGATTAGTAGGACTTGTCCTCGTCATGCTCGCTAACAGGCTGGCAAAGAAATTCGGGGAAGACGGCGTCTATTAAGAGGTGTTCAACAAGTTGAACCGGGATGGGGTCGCCGCCCATCCTTTCTATGAATTCTTCCTTTCGTATTTACGGAAGAAGATATACTATTATAATAGAAGAGGGGTAATGATATGAAACGAAAGTCTATGTTGTTCTTAGTGCTTTTACTTAGCGTCAGTATGCTGCTCAGCGCATGCGGAAGCGGAAATAATGGGAATTCAGAAGCGTCTGGCAATAAGGAAGAAACGCCGACAATTACTTGGTTGAACATGCTTCACACCCCATCGCCGCCAACGGATACTGTGCTGAACAAGATCGAAGAGGCGACCGGTGTGAACATCGAGTTTTCCTGGATTCCCGACGCATCGAAAGAGGAACGTTTAAATACGTCTCTTGCGTCAGATTCCCTAGCGGATATCGTGACGATCACGATCCTGGACAATGCTTCGGTCCGCAACGCGTTGAAAGCGGGCGTATTCTGGGAGATAGAGTCGTACTTAGATGAGTTCCCGAACTTGGCTGCGATCTCGGATGATTTCCGCACTTCGGCTTCGATTGAAGGCAAGCTGTATGGAATCCCGATGCAGAAGCAGGTAGCAAGAAACGGCGTTGTCATTCGTAAGGATTGGCTCGATAAGCTGGGACTACCCGTACCGAAGACAACAGATGAGCTGATGGAAGTTGCGAAAGCGTTTACGGAGCAGGATCCAGACGGTAACGGTGTAGATGATACGACAGGCTTCATGGACCGCAGCGACCTCGTCTACGGTGCATTCAAGACCTTAAGCTCTTACTTCGGCACACCAAGCGTATGGGCCGTTGATGAAGATGGCAAAGTCACACCGGAATTTGAAACCGAAGGTTATATCAAGACGATGGATTACATGAAGCAGCTTTATGAATCCGGTTACATTAACCAGGATTTTGCGGTAACCGCAAAAACCGATCAACAGCAAAATTTTGCCCAAGGAAAAGCAGGCATCTATGTCGGCGCGCTGTTTGGCAGCAAAAACTTGAGAAACTTAGCTAAAGGCGTTCAAGACGATATGGAGCTGGTGCTGGTCAATGATATTACATCGACCGGCAATGAAAGCGATCGGGCGATTTGGTCGACGACAAACGGAGTCGGGGGCTTGCTCGCATTTCCGAAGTCCGAAGTGAAGGACGAAGAGGAGTTAAGACGCGTTCTGAAATTCGTCAACGATTTGATGTCTGAAGAGGTATACGCGCTGATGACATACGGAATCGAAGGTGTGCATTACACGCTCGATGAGAATAAGGCTGCCACCATTATGGATACAGACCTTTGGAAGCAGGAGGTTCAGCCGTTCGCAGGATCCCGTCCAAGTGAATTAGGCTATGAAATTCGCGAGAATGATCCGCTCAAAGCGGAAGCCGATCGATTAATTGAGGAAAATACGAAATATGCGGTGCTGAATCCGATGTTCTCGTTGGAATCTCCGACCTTCACAGCACAAGGCTCTGAGCTGCAAAAGATCATTACGGATGCAACGTATAAGTACATTCTTGGCAGAATCGATCTGGATGAATTCCAAGGTGCAGTCAACAATTGGAGAAAATCCGGCGGTGATAAAATCATCGAGGAGTACGAGGCAGCATATAAGCAGGTAAACGGCTAATCAACTCTATCATAGAACCGCGTTATGGCGCGGTTCTATGGCCATTTTTACCCCTGTGTTTACAAGTGTTGACATATTCAGTGTGGTCCAGCAGGCTTGAATCCAATACGAGATGCCGTAATTTCCGAATGGGATGATAAGGGAGGAAGGGAACATGTACTATAACATTGATGATTTTGGGGCGAATAGAAACAGTGAACAGCTTTCTACAGAAGCCATTGCCCGAGCTATTGATGCGGCTGCGAAAGCGGGAGGCGGAACGGTGTATGTGCCAGCAGGGCGGTACCGTACCGGTGCCATTTTGCTAAAGAGCAACATCGAGCTTCGCCTCGGCCCAGGGGCTGTGCTTTCCTTTACCGACAACCCGGATGACTATCCTGTGGTCGTATCGCGCTGGGAAGGTGTAAAGCGTGAGGTGCACGCTTCCTGTATCTATGGCGAGGGGTTGGAGAACGTGTCGGTGACAGGCTCCGGCCAGCTGGAAGGAAACGGGCAGACGTGGTGGGATAAGCAGAGGAACCGTCCTGAAGAGCTTCATTACCCGCGTCCGAAGCTGATCAGCTTCGACAGCTGCCGCCGCGTGACGCTGCGGGATTTGACCTTAACGAATTCGCCGAGCTGGACGGTGAATCCGATCCTGTGTCAGGATGTGACCGTTGAGAATGTATCGATTCTAAATCCGGCCGATTCGCCGAATACAGACGGAATTAATCCGGAATCGTGCAAAAACGTCCGCATCAGCAATTGCCATATCGATGTAGGGGATGACTGTATTGCCATTAAGGCCGGAACCGAAGATACGGCAGAACGGGTTCCTTGTGAGAATATTACGATCTCCAATTGCACGATGGTCCATGGTCACGGCGGTGTCGTCATTGGCAGCGAAATGAGCGGCGATGTTCGTCATGTTGTCATTACGAACTGCGTGTTTCAGCATACGGACCGAGGCATCCGCTTGAAATCGCGGCGCGGACGCGGCGGTACCGTGGAGGATATCCGCGTAAGCAACATCGTGATGGACAATGTCATCTGTCCATTCATTCTAAATCTGTACTATTTCTGTGGACCGCGGGGCAAAGACAAGTATGTATGGGATAAAAACCCGTATCCGGTCACAGAGGAGACGCCTTGCTTCAGACGCATTCATTTTAACAGCATCACCGCCCGCAACGTGCATGCTGCAGCTGGCTTCTTATATGGATTGGCCGAGCAGCATGTTTCGGAAATTACGTTCGATGACATTGATATTTCGATGGCGGAACAGGCCATTCCGGGACATCCTGCCATGATGACGGGCATTGAGGAGATGACAAATCGCGGCTTCTTTTTAGGAAATGTGCGGGATATCCGTTTCCGCGGCGTTACGATTGAGAACCATGAAGGTCCAGCCTTTTATGTGGAAAATGGCGAGCGGGTGACGGTCGAAAACTGCGAATCCAAAAATACGAAGAAAGCGGAGAAGCTGTTGGAGCAGGTGAATACGCAGGAGAGCTAAGGGATCGTTAATATCCCCTGATGGTAGTTGAATGGTCGTATCGTATATATATAACGCGCACGGAGCACTATTCCAGCCGGACCTATTTGCACGAATGTGCAGGGGGTCTGGCTTTTTATATGAAACCCAAAGAATGAAGCCCGATCTTTGCTTGAGGGGCCGGAACAGCACATCCGTATTTCCTATATTCCTTATACAGCTTAAAATAGAAGCAGCGCACGAGAAACACTTAGATCAGAAGCTGCCAACCATGAACTGATTATGAAAAGGAAGTGCTCGGATTGTATTTTATTTTTGATTTAGATGGAACGATTTGTTTTGGGGGAAAGCCGGTATCTGAAAAGATACTCCGAGCGTTAGACCATTTAAAGCGAGAAGGACACGAAGCCATATTCGCCTCTGCCCGGCCCATTCGAGATATGCTGCCGGTCATCCATGAACGTTTCCACCTTCACCGAATGATTGGCGGCAACGGTTCACTCATGAGCGAGAATGGAAAGGTGGTAGATGCGCAGTCGTTTTCCGAGAATGAACGTCATGCCTTGCTCGATTTGATCCATAAATACCATGCCACCTATTTAATCGATGGAGATTGGGATTATGCGTATACAGGTTCCAGTAATCATCCGATTCTGCGTAATGTAGATCCTGCAGGACGCGCTCGCTCTGTTAGCTTGGATCGTTTGGATGCCATGGTCAAAGCTTTAATACTCACCTCTGATGATCAGGAAAAACTGGCGAAAGAGATCGCTGTGTTAGGGGTTACGATTCACGAGCATCGCAACGAGGGTGTTCTTGACGTAAGTCCTGCGGGCATCCATAAATGGAGTGCTATAAAGCAGCTAGGTGTGGAACAGGGGAGCTTCATTGCCTTTGGAAATGATGCCAACGATGTCACCATGTTCGAGCATGCGGGGTACAGGGTCAGGATAGGTGATCATCCGCTGCTGTCGCAGGCCGCAGACGAAAGTATTTCATTAGAGGGGGATTTCGAACAGAGCATTGCAGAGCGAATCATGGAACTTTCCCGGACGTTTCGAGAGTAGAATGTCGTTGCGCCTAAGGCGTTGTTCCTTGCCATCATGTGGATGCTGCTCGCAAGCTCGAGCCGTTTAACATTTGGGCACGAAAGCAAAGGGAGGGGGAGCAGGAATGAGTGTCAAAGTACAGGATGTGATAGAGATATTATTAGCGCCATTAGCGCAGGTTGAGCGTTTGGAACAGACGGTCGATACACTGAAGTGTGGTGATCCCGCCATGGAAGTAACCGGTATTGTGACGACATTTATGCCTACGCAGCGGGTACTGGAGGAGGCGGCCTCGGTCGGAGCCAACCTCGTGATCGCTCATGAAGGGCTGTATTATCATCATGAGGACGCCACCGAGCAGAAGCTGAAGCACGATCCGGTGTATGAAATAAAGCAGCAGTTTCTTCATCGATCGGGTGTGGCTGTTTTCCGCTTTCATGATTATTTGCATCGGTACAGGCCTGACGGCATTATGGAAGGCTTGATCGACGCGCTTGGATGGAGAAGCTTCGTCGTCAAGCAGCAGTACGCATGGACGATCGTCGAGATGCCGGCCACAGCCGTGCAGGATATTGCCGCACACGTGAAGGCATCGATCGGAGCGCCTTTTGTCCGCATCGCAGGAAACGCATCAGCCCGCTGCAAGCGAATCGGTCTGCTTGCGGGGTACAGAGGAGGCGGAGAGCTGGCTATTCCTTTGTTTGAGCAGGAAAAAGTGGATTTAGTTGTGTACGGGGAAGGTCCGGAATGGGAGACGCCGGAATATGTACGTGATGCTGCTCATCAAGGCAGAGAGAGGGCAGCCATTGTACTCGGCCATGCGGAAAGTGAGATGGCGGGAATGAAATGGCTGGCAGAGCGAATAGAACAGAAATTTCCTAGTATCCCCGTAAGATTTATTCCGAATGAGCCTGTCTTTCGAATTTTGTAGGATATTAGGGGGGAAGCAACGAATTACAGGGTTTTCGTTCCGCTTCGTTTCATTGGAGAGGCTGCAGGGCATTTGTCGTGCGGTTCCCCTACAGCATAAGATGAAATAGTTGAGTCCCTTATTCGGTTTATCATGCTACTGCATTCGAGTCGGAGGGTGACAGCTCGTACCATTGACTTACGGTACCACGAAAATATGCCTTCGATTATTTAAGATTTTTTATAAATGATCGAATGGATTGGATGATATCTGTAAAAAACACCATGACCAGCATGCCGATGATCAAGAGGCCGCTGGAGTTATCAAACACGAATAAACCTAACAGAATGATGACGAGTCCAAGATAGAAACCGGGATCGCTGAGCTGCTCGAACGATTCTTCATCTTCGTCGATGGATATTTTATTCTGCAGATCATGATCCTCCCGAATCAATTCGTCGATCGTCACTTCGAAGAGGTCGCTGATCGCAATGAGATTTTGAATATCGGGATACCCCTTATTACTCTCCCATTTGTATACGGCCTGCCGAGATACGTTTAATCGCTGGGCCAAATCGTCCTGTGACCAACCTTGTTGTTCACGCAGATGTTTCAGTTTATTTCCGAATTCCATGATGTACCACTCCTTTAGATTCAGCTTACAACAACCGCATCAAAAACGAAATAAACGGTTTGTTGCATACGTAAACGGATGGTTTACACAGAGCGTGAGACGCGCAGCGGCAGCAAGTTCCGGTGAAAAGTAAAAGGCCGCGGTGGAAGCACAGTACGTTGAAGCTCATACCACGCAGACTGTTCGCGGCCTTATCCAACGAACTTTTTTGCTGACTGCAAACCGTTCGTTTACGCTATCGGACGTCTAACCGTGAACCACCAGCCTCCTGCAAACAGCAGGATAGATAAGATGATACTTATTGTGAAGCCTTGCAGCAGCGAATCGTTCAGAAGCAGCGCGGATAATCCGTCGGCTAAAATTTCCCGCAAGGAAGGGATCGACGTGAAAATCGGAATTGCCGCAATGAAGATGACCCATACGACCCATCCGGCGACCTGCTGCAGCCCGGAGAACAACAGGTTCAGCAGCGATAACAGCAGCAGATAAACGGCGAATTGGTACAGAAACGTGCCCGGTATACTAAAATCATCCCAATGAAATACAGTGAGTATGTTCAAATTTTCAGTATAAAGTTGACCGAGCACTCTGTCTTCAACTTGAAGCCAAATCACATTGATGAATGCGAATACGGCGGATAAGACCATGTAAATAGATAATAACCCAAGATAGTATTCTTTTCGGGAAGCTCCAAGGTTGATCACTCGTTTGAAAAAGAGAGAAGGAAGTACACTGCCTGCGAAGAGAAGGAAAATGGATAGAAAATTGGCATAAGAAACATTGCTCGACTCCCCCTCACCTAACGCGAGGCTGACGATCGTATTGGAAATAACGGAGACCGCGATCGCCCCTAGAATAACCCAAAGATAGATTCTCATTTGTATAAATGACGCTTTAATCAGCACAGTAGTCTTATTCAACCTGCTCGCCTCCTTCGATCAAATAGGAGAAAAACTTCTGCAGCGGCAGGCTGTCCATCGAAATGCCCAGTTCGCCGGCTTCAATTCGGTCCGCTTCATCGATTGAGCCGTAAATGGCGGCTATGTTTACCGAAGGATTCACGGTAAATGACGCGCTTATTGTGCGTATACTGCTTTATCGCATCCTGACTTCCGGACAGCAGGTGGGACTGGAGGCGAATATGTTCGACATGATCATGCAGAAGAATGCTGCCCGATTCGATAATATAGACCTGCTCAATGACGTTCGCGATTTCGTCGATGAGATGGGTGGAAAGCAGAATCGTTCGGGGATGATCAGCATAATCCTCTAATAAAACACGGTAGAACTTCTCCCGCATGAGCACATCCAAACCAAGGACAGGTTCATCAAAGATCGTAATCGGCGCGCGGCTGGCTAAACCGATAATGTTGCCGACGAGCGACTCCATGCCTCTGGATAACTGACGTATTTTTTTATTCGCATTGAGCTTGAACTTTTGGATTAGCTCATGGGCGAGCGGCCAATCCCAGTTTTCGTGGAAGGCAGAGGAAAATTGCAAAATTTCGATGACTCGTGCGCCTCCGAAGAATAAGTTCTTCTCTCTAACAAAGCAGACGCCTTTAGGTGTCTCGCCTTTAGAGAGCTTGGATCCGTGAGCAATAATATCTCCATAGCTTGGAAAAATTCCGCCCGTGATCATATTCAGCAGCGTTGTTTTTCCCGCGCCGTTTCTGCCAAGCAGCCCGCAAATTGTATTTTCCTCCAGCCGCATATTAAGCTTCGGACGGCTTCGCTTCTGCCATAATGCTTGGTTAAATTAGAACATTCCAGCACCGCATTCATCGGTTTTCATCCCCTATCCTTTTGTTTAATCATTTCAATCACATCTTGTGTCGTAATATCCAGCTTTTTCGCTTCTTCCAGCAGCTTCGTGACCAGCTCGTTATCGAACTTTTCCCGCCGCTTGCTCTTGATCATGTCTTTGGCACCTGCTGCAACGAACATCCCCAGCCCCCTTTTCTTGTATAAAATCCCTTCGTTCACGAGCAATCCGATGCCCTTTACGACCGTAGCCGGATTAATTTGGAAAGTACCGGAAAATTGCGCCACGGAAATAATCTGCTCATCTGAGTCATACGTTCCGTTCAAAATGTCGTCCTCGATCATCTCCGCGATTTGTTGAAAAATGGGCTGTGTGCTGTCAAAACGAATCTTCATCGAATCACCCTAATGGTATGTTAGTATTGTAACATACTATAATGGCATAGTCAGAATATGTCAATGCTCAACCGTCATATTTCCGCACTCTGAGAGAAAGAAATTCCCTTCGAATGGGAGGTGGATGATTTCGTCAAATAAAATTGAGCATGAAGCCGATATTTGATCTTGTTTTTCCTACACAGACGTGGTAATGTGTTGCTATCTCACATAATAGTAATTATTACGATTAAGTGATGAATACATATTCATCAATTCCAATCCGTTATGGAGGATTGGTTGGAAAGGAGAACAAGTCATGACGAACAAGGTTCCCGTCACGGTATTAAGCGGTTATTTAGGTTCTGGAAAGACGACCTTATTAAATTACATCTTGGCCAATCGGGAAGAGAAGAAGGTAGCTGTCATTGTCAATGACATGAGTGAAATCAATGTGGATGCTTCGTTGGTGAAACAAGGAGGCTTTACACGAACGGAAGAAAAGCTTGTTGAAATGCAGAATGGATGTATATGCTGCACACTGAGGGAGGATTTAATTCAAGAGGTAGAAAAGCTTGCTGCTTTAGGAGATATTGATTACATTGTGATTGAATCCACGGGCATTAGCGAGCCGATTCCTGTGGCCCAAACCTTCACGTATGTGGACGAGAATTTGGGGATCGATCTGTCTGCATTTTGCCGTCTCGATACGATGGTAACGGTTGTCGATGCATATCGGTTCTGGCATGATTTCTCTTCCGGAGAGAGCTTGCTTGATCGTAAAGAAGCTGTGAGTGAGGAGGATACACGGGAGGTTGTTGATCTGCTCGTGGACCAGATCGAATTTGCCAACGTAATTGTCCTGAATAAGATCGATTTGGTGGATCAAGAGGATGTGCAGGAACTGAAGGCTGTGATTCAAAGACTGAACCCGGAGGCACGTATGATCGAAGCAGACCATGCTCGCATTCCACTCTCCAACGTGTTGGATACGCATCTGTTTGATTTCGAGAAAGCGAGTCAGGCCGCGGGTTGGGTTAAAGAATTAAATCAAGAACATATCCCGGAAACCGAGGAGTATGGCATTTCCTCTTTTGTATACCGCAGAAGGATTCCGTTCCATCCGGAGAGGCTCATGCAGTGGCTTGAAAATTGGCCTGTGGATGTGGTTAGAGCCAAAGGATTTATATGGATTGCTACGCGGAACGATACAGCTGCGCTGCTTTCTCAAGCAGGTCCATCGATAACACTGCAGGGAGTTGGAGATTGGATCGATGCACTACCTGTAGAGGAGAAGCTGGAGCGACTGCAGGAGGAACCCGAGCTGGAGGCGCGATGGGACGAGGTATATGGAGATCGTATGACCGAACTGGTCCTGATTGGCATCGAAATGAATCAGGAGGACATCATTCGTTCATTGGACAGCTGCCTGCTAACACCGGAAGAACGAGTCCAAGCATGGTCATCCTTTCGCGATCCGCTGCCGCCATTTTTTATTGAAACCGTTGAAGCATAACCTGGAAGGTCGACTTATTGTCGGCCTTTTTGTTTTGGCTTCCTTTTTTTTGTAACAAGTCAAAATATTTTGGCAACGATCAAAATAACGTTACGAAAGCGATGTGGTTTTTCGGTACACTGGGTCACAGAAGCTTCATGAAGGAGGTGAAACGTGGTGCGAACCGTTCAGACAGCGGCTGTGCATAAACCAGGGTGTCGCCGTTCGAGCCGAATGCAGCGGAAGGAGACGCTTGCAGGCTGGCTGTTCACCATGCCTATGCTCATCGGTGTCAGCGTGATGGTGCTGCTGCCGATCTGCGCCGCTGTGTATTTAAGCTTTTCAGAATGGAGTATGGTGACCGGGGTGGAGGGAATTCGGTGGATTGGATTAGATAATTACGACAAGCTGCTGGAGGATACGAAGTTTCTGAAGGCGCTGCACAACAATGTCGTATTCCTGCTGACCGTTCCCGTATATATGGCGATCTCTCTGCTGCTGGCGATTGTCATTAACAAATTTGTATACTTCAAAAGCTTGTTTAAGGTCATTTACTTCTTGCCGTATATCTCCAGCGTGGTTGCGGTGGCCACGGTTTGGCGAGTGCTGTTTCACCCGTCGATGGGACCGGTCAATCAATTTCTCATGTCGCTCGGCTTCGAAGACCCGCCCAAATGGATCGCTGACCCAGACTATGCATTGTTATCCGTTATGATGATCTCGGTGTGGATTTCGATCGGCTACAACATGATCGTGTACATGGCAGGTCTGCAATCGATACCGAGGGACTTGTACGAAGCCGCTGAGATGGACGGCGCAGGCGGATGGACCCGTTTTTTTCGGATTACGCTGCCGCTGCTGTCGCCAACGACCTTTTTCCTCCTCATCACCGGCATCATTTACACGTTTAAGGTGTTCGATATCATCGCGGTGCTGACACAGGGAGGTCCGGCAGGTTCGACGAACGTGATGGTCTATTATTTGTACGATACCGCATTTCTGAATTTGAAGATCGGTTATGCATCCGCTCAGGCCATATTCCTCTTTTTATGCGTTCTCGTGATTACTTGGATTCAATGGATCGGACAGAAAAAGTGGGTGAATTACGGATGATGAGACGAGTGAGGTGGACCAAGCTGGCAGCAACATTGCTGTTGCTGATTACAGGAACCGTCTTTGTTCTGCCCTTTGCCTGGATGCTGTCCGCATCGTTCAAGCTCGAAGGGGAAGTATTCTCCTATCCGATTCGGTGGATTCCGGACGAATGGATCGGCCTCAGCAATTATGAACAGGTCTGGTTCGGAGACCACCCATTCTGGAAATATTATTGGAACACGATCAAGGTGACGGTCGCGACGACCGCGATCTCTTGCACCGTATCGGCACTAGCCGCTTATGGATTTTCGAAGGTTCGATTCGCGGCGGGAAAATGGCTGTTCTTCATCGTATTGGCTACATTCATGGTGCCCCAGCAGGCGATTCTCGTACCTCAATTCGTGCTTTACCGCATGATCGGATTGTTTGACAGTCATCTTGGACTCATCCTGCTGAACAGCTTCAGCGTGTTGGGGACGTTTATGCTGAGACAATTCTTCATGGGAATCCACAACGATTTTATCGAATCGGCCAAAATCGACGGTGCCGGGCATCCGCGCATTTTTGTATCGATTGCTCTTCCGCTCGTCGTACCTGCCGTCTCCACGTACGCGATTCTACGATTCATCTGGACATGGAACGATTATCAGAATCCGCTCATTTTCCTGCGTACCGATGGCTTGTATACGATTCAACTGGCGATGCAGAAATTCACATCGATTAACGGAGAATTCTGGTCTTTAATTATGGCGGCAGCCGTTTCAGCGATTTTCCCGCTGCTATTGATGTTTATCATCGGCCAAAAAAGAGTGATCGAAGGGATCGCTGTTGGCGGGGTGAAGGGATAGCGGAATGGAACATGGAAGTATACAGCATAACGGAACAGATGAAACTTGAACCGTGAAATCATAGGGGAACGTATTTTTGGGAATCCATTTCAAGTGAATATTAAGCGCTTTCATTATAGGAGGGATACGATGAGGAAAAATGTGTTAAGCATGTTTGCCGTATTCGGGCTGGCGTTCACCTTACTGGCTGGTTGTTCGGGAGGCGGGAATAACCCGGATCCGGAGCCAAATACTTCTGGAAATCAGCAGGATACGACGAATGAGACGCCTTCCGCGCCGGAAAAAGTGAAAATCATGTTCCATACGCATGGGACGGAGGCACAGTATAACTGGCAGGAAACGATCAGTGCCTTCGAAGAGGCGTATCCGAATATTGACGTGGAGCTTGTGACGTTAAGCGAGAAGGGGGATACGACGGAAGCGACACAAAAGCTCGACCTTGCGGCGGCATCGGGTGAGCAGCTGGACGTGCTGATGTTCAGCGATCCGGCATCGTATGCGCAGCGTGTCGGGCTAGGTATGGTGGCATCCATCGACTCCTTTATTGAGGAGGAAGGGTATACGGTCGCAGAGGATTATAAAGTGGATACGTTGATGGAAGGGAAGTATTATGCACTGCCGGGCAAGTTCAACCCGTGGTACGTCCTGCTGAACAAGGATCATTTGGATGAAGCGGGGCTGTCTGTACCGACAGACTGGACATGGGACGAATTTATGGAATATGCGAAGGCGCTGACGCAGGGGGAAGGGGCATCGAAGCGTTACGGAACGTATTTCCACGGGCCGCAAAGCGGCGGATGGATGGAGTTCCTGCGCCTGGCGATGGCGAACCGCGCGGAGAATACGGATTTCCTTCTAGAAGACGGCTCCTCGAATTTGGACGATCCGATGTTTCGACGGACGCTGGAGCTTCGTCTGAAGATGGAGCGTGAGGATCAATCGTCCACGCCGTATGCGGATATGCTATCTCAAAAACTGCACTACCGGACGCAGTTCTTCAACGAATCGGCGAGCATGATATTGATCGGCAGCTGGATGAACAGCGAGCTTGGAGGAACGGAGCAGTATCCGCTGAATTTCAATGTGGCCGTCGCTCCGTATCCGAAGAATGAAGCATCGGACGAAATCGGCTACACGCCGGTAACGACGGATTTCATGGCCGTCGCGGAGAAGTCGGAGCATAAGAAGGAGGCCTATCAATTTATTCGCTGGTATACGACCGAAGGCCTGTCCAAATACGGCCGCAACATTCCGTCATGGAATAACGTTTCGGAAGGAGATCTGGAGACGATCGTCGATTCAATACTCAGTGAAACGCTGAAGCCGGAGAACGTCGACAAAGAATCGCTCATCCATGTGCTGTCGCAATCCAAGTCTGGGAAAATGATCCCGCCGGTGACGTACCAAGCGGAAGTCTACAAAGCGCTCAATGAGCAGTATGAGCTTTTGATTTTAGGCTCACAGGATTTGAACGCGACGATCGAGAATATGAAAGCAGCGGTACAAGAAATTATCGATAATAATTCTTAACAGCTGGCATGGCGGAAGGGGCGTATGGGTTACGCCTCTTTTCGGCAGTTATGGCATATACCTTTCTTAAACATATCCTGATATTGGCCTTGCCCAAGGATGGGGAATGGGTTCGAAGCTTTACTTCACTTCGGCGGGTAAGTGGTCTACGTATCCAAAAGGAGTCGATCATTCGTGATGAAGAAGGCAATTCCATGGATCAGGCAGGGGTCGCTTCGAAACAAATTGTTTTCAGCTTCGATGATCTGCCTGTTAATTCCTACTTTAATCACCTTGTCGGCGACTCATGTATGGACGCGGGACGAAATGAGAGAACAGGCGGAGTCGAACGCCGATGAACAGCTCAAGCTGGTGGAGGGACATGTATCGAATTTGCTGTCATACATGCTTCATATTTCCAACTATATTATCGTAGAGCCGAATATGAATACGATCTTAAAGCAGCAGGCTGCAGGCAAAACCTATACGGGGGAAAACAGCGAATACCGGGAATTCGAGGATCGCAATGAGATTACAAGCCAAATAGATAATATCTCGATCATCGGAGAGAAAACTTATGTCACGATTTTGCTGCCGAACGGCAGGCATTTTACGAACTACCCGATAGATGAGTACGATCCGAGCCAAATGCTCGAACTTCCATGGTTTAAGGAGCTGGATCAACTGACAGGCATGGTGAAGCCTATTGGATTGAATCAGAACCGTCTCCCTTCTTCTATGAAAAGGCGGCAGGACGAAATCAAATCAGCTTGGCGCGAACGTTAAGACGGCCGAATTTTGAAATTTACGCATATGTGATTGTCACGATTCCGGATTATCAGATTTTAAAAATCTTCGAGCAGGTGGCTGGCGGTCAGGAAATGATGCTTGTGGATGGGAATGGCCGAATTATGGCCCATGCCCAACGTGAACGGATGGGGGAGCGTCCGACTTATTTGAAGGAGGGCAGCTTGAATGCACAAATCGTCAAGATTGGTGAGGACGAATATTTGGTTTCCAGCCGCAAGCTTTCTGTGAAGGATTGGAGGCTGGTGATGCTCACGCCGTATGAGGATGCGGTACATAAGTTGAAAACGATCTTTCAATCGGTTTTTGTTATTCAGTTGATCGCTTACGCCGTGTTCCTGCTGCTGCTCATTCTGCTTATACGTACCTTTACGAGACCGCTTGTCAGATTGGGCAAGCTTGCACATACTGTGCAGCGGGGAAATTTAGAGGTGCGTTCTTATATTCAAGGCAGCGACGAGATTGGCAGGCTCGGAAGCTCGTTCGACCAGATGCTGGATCGCATTAAGCAAATGATTCATGAAATCACGATGGAGCAATCACGGAAACGGAAGGCTGAGCTTGCCATGCTGCAGGCCCAGATTAATCCGCATTTTTTATTCAATGTGTTAAATTCGATTCGAATGAAGGTACATAGAAAGGGAGATCAGGAGAGCGCAGAGATGCTTTTATCGTTGTCGAGGCTGCTGCGCATGACGATCGGACATGAAGATGAATCGGTTACGCTTCACGAGGAAGTGAGCACCTTGATCGATTATGTGAATCTTATGAATCTGAGGCAGAAAGAGAAGGCGCAGCTGCATGTCGATATTGCTGCAGAAGCGATGTTCGCGCAGGTGCCGCGATTTTGTCTGCAGCCTTTTATCGAGAATGCGCTCATTCATGGTTTACGGCAGCAATCCGGTACGATATCCCTCTCTGCGCGGCAAGCGGCGCCTCGGACGCTGGAGATTGTGCTGCGGGATGACGGTGCGGGGATGGATGAGGAAACATTACGGAAGCTTCGAAGCAATCTGACGATGGCGGGGGCTTTTCAGGAAGAAGCAGACCTTACACCGAAGGGGTTACGCTTTACCGGTATCGGTACGGCGAATGTGTATGAACGTCTGCGTCTTCGATTCGGAGAAGCGTTCGTACTCATCATAGACAGTGAGGAGGGAGCGGGAACGACGATCACGATGCGTGTTCCGCTTCAGGAGGCAGGTGATCCGCATGTATAAAGTGATGCTGGTGGATGACGATTACCCGGTGATCGAGCTGCTGGAGGAGGCGGTCCGTTGGGAAGCGCTTGGATTGATGCTGATCGGCAGCTTTGAGAATGGTGCGAAGGCCCTCGAGGCGGCAGAGGCGGATATGCCGGACATTCTGATCACCGATATCGGCATGCCGAAGATGGATGGACTTACACTGATTCGGCGGTTGAAGGAAAGAAGTTCCAATCTTAGGGTTGCCATTCTTTCGTGTCACAGCGAGTTTGAATACGCGAAGCAGGCGATGCAGCTGCAGGTACAAGATTATATCGTAAAGGATACGCTCCATCCGGACGATTTAGTGCCCGTATTAGAGCGGATGGTGAAGAGCCTGAACGATGAACAAAGGCTCCATCTGGAGCAGCATCGTCTGCGTCATATGGTCGACCGCTCCAGGGATGCGATGCGGGAGAAATGGGTGCATGGCGCCATGCAGCAGCCTCTGCTGCGAGAGGAGATGTGGTCACAGGAGCTGGAGTCGTTCGGGCTTCCAGCCGTAGGCCGTGTCATTGTGCCCGTCGTCGGCCTTATGCACGATATTCGTAAGGCGCGCAGTCTATTTGTTTCTGATGAAAATTTGCGGTTTGCTGTCACGAA
This sequence comes from Marinicrinis lubricantis, assembly GCF_042658665.1. NCBI lineage: Bacteria > Bacillati > Bacillota > Bacilli > Caryophanales > Paenibacillaceae > Marinicrinis > Marinicrinis lubricantis. Next base: position 7,771 of record NZ_JBHSQV010000028.1, on the reverse strand, counting down.
CGTATTGGACGAGGTGATCCGGGAGAGTGAGGCGGAGGCGGTTCTATTCCCTTATCAAGTAAAGGAGTGGTTCATCCTTCATTCTTTTCGCCCAACACTGGCGATCAGCACCCAAGAGGAAGTCCGCCGTCTGTTGGAGCGCATCGGGTGGGCGCTGCGCCGTATCTTGAAGCTGCAGATGTCGTTCGTTATCGGAGAACGAAGCCAGGGCGGCAGGCAGATCAAACAGAATATGAGGGCGCTGCTTCACAATGACAGACAGCGGTTTTATATGAGCAGATCGCAGATTGTCCCGCTTTGTCCCGCGACCTATGGCAGTGAAGGGGATATCTTCGTTCATTATGACGAGGCCATCCGATCGCTGCACGAGTGTGTCCTTAAAGAAGAGACGGAGCAGCTGCAATCGCAGGCAGCCAGATGGATGCAGTGGATCGCCGCGGTGCAATATGCACCGGAGACGGTCAAGGACTGGACGCTGAAGCTGCTTCTCGACATTCGTCTGAAGCATCAAGCGGTAAATTCCTTTCGCGGTGTACCGTCGTTAAACAGTCTGCATAAGGAGGCGGCGGACATCGGCTCGCTGCATGAGCTTCAGGATTGGCTGACCAGCCATCTGTTGCATGCAGCCGCGGCATATAAAGAAAGCGGCGCAGGAAAGATGCGCCGAGAGGTGTTGGAGGCATATGAATATGTCGCTCTTCATATGGATCGGCGGATCGGTTTGGAGGATATTGCGGAGCATCTGCACTTGAATCCCAGTTATTTCAGCAGGCTCTTTAAGAAGGAAACCGGGGAGACATTTATTGAATACGTTACGCGAATGAAGATGGAGCGGGCGAAGGAGCTGCTCGATCAGACCGCCCGCTCTGTCGCTCAAATCTGCGAGCTTCTCGGATATGAGAATCAAAGCTATTTTATTAAGCTGTTTAAAAGCTTTGCCGGCATGACGCCGCTCGATTATCGGCATCGAGGCTTGAAGGTGAAATAATGGAGTACACGTAGGCAAAGTTGGAAACTTGATGGATGACGTGATGAATCTAGTAAATCGAGAATGAGCTTGTTCTTGAGCTGCGGGATCAGCTATCTGAGCACCGAATCTATTCGCGGGAACATTGCCGCAACCGCCTAATAGGTGGGTGAGGAATTTTCATATATTGCCGACTGAGCTTGTAAACGAGTATAGTTAAATCTAGACAACGATGAGGCGGCCGACACGAACGGTTCGCCTTTTTTGTTTTTTTACCATAAAATGTGATAAATCCAGCGGGAGGATGAAGATGATTTACTTTGAGAAACTGAATCGATTGGCGAACTGGTGTTTTGCTGCAACAGGTTTGTTATTTGTGATGACGATTATTTTTTTTGCGACGAGCCAGTTCTCCGAAATCATGGAATACAATTTCACGAATGATATGAGAGGCTCGTTTTTCACCGTGGTCTTTTTTGTGTTATCGGTTTTTTGTCTGTTTCTAGGAATCGTGCTGAAATGTTTGGTTAACGAGGCGAACGGTGAAATGCAGTTAATCGAAGCGCGTTTGAGTCAATTGGAAAAACAAATTTCATAAGGGTCGTTTTTTGACTGCGAAGTTGTGAGGGGCATCATAACTGGAATGAATCAGGTTCGTTCACGTTTTCGTATGGGCAGCCCAAACTTCATTTCCCACTTCAGGAATTTCCTGAAATGCTGTTTACGTTGCCGCTCATTTTTGTTAATATAATGGCAATAACCAAATGCGATGAAGAGAAGAGTAGATAAATGAGTTCTTTTACAGAGAGCCCCGTAAAGCTGAAAAGGGGTAAAGAGTTCTTTATTGAAAAAAGTCTCAGAGCTGCACATCGGAACCCGTGAAAGAGGGGATGGTGTGACAGGAGCTCCTGTTACAGAGCTAGAGTATAAGCATTCCTGTTCGAATGCCGTACTCGAAGAGGCTGGAATGGTGACATTTCGGCGAACCTAGGGTGGTACCACGAGCGCAGCAATCTCGTCCCTAAGACAGGAAGTCTTGGGGGTGGGATTTTTTTTTATTGTATACATCGTATAGCAGACGGTTCGCAGTTACTCGCCAAGAGATCATTGCATACATTTTTGCCGCCCGCGTACATCAAGAAAGTGATGAATAGACAACCTTGAAAGGATTTGATCCCTGATGACAGAAAAATTGAAAGTCGGTATTGTCGGTGGAACCGGAATGGTAGGTCAGCGGTTCGTACAGCTGCTGGAAGAGCATCCCTGGTTCTCGGTTACCGCAATCGCTGCTAGTGCCGGTTCGGCAGGTAAAACATACGAAGAATCCGTGCAAAACCGGTGGAAAATGTCCGGTCCGATTCCGGAAGCCGTCAAGAACATCGTCGTACAGGATGCTTCGAAGGTGGAGGAAGTTGCCGGTCAAGTTGATTTTATTTTTTGCGCCGTCGATATGAAGAAGAATGAAATTCAAGCGCTGGAAGAGGCCTATGCGAAAACAGGTACACCGGTCATTTCGAATAACTCTGCTCATCGCTGGACTCCGGATGTCCCTATGGTCATTCCAGAGATTAATCCGGGTCATATCGAGGTCATCGAATCACAGAGAAAACGTCTCGGAACGAGCACTGGATTTATTGCCGTGAAGCCGAACTGCTCGATCCAGAGCTATGTACCGGCCATTCATGCCCTGCAGGAATTCAATCCGACACAAGTGGTGGTATCGACATACCAAGCGATCTCCGGAGCGGGCAAGAACTTCTCCGATTGGCCGGAAATGCTGGATAATGTGATCCCATATATCGGCGGGGAAGAGGAAAAGAGCGAGCAGGAACCTCTGCGCATATGGGGCAGCATCCAAAACGGCGAGATTGTGAAAGCCAGCGGACCGATCATCACATCGCAGTGTATTCGTGTTCCGGTTACGGATGGACATTTGGCTACGGTATTTATTCATTTCGATAAAAAGCCTTCGAAGGAAGAAATCATTGCTCGCTGGCAGGCATTCCAAGGCAGACCGCAGGAGCTTGCCCTGCCAAGTGCGCCAAAGCAGTTTATCACCTATTTTGAAGAAGAGAATAGACCGCAGACGAAGCTGGACCGTGACATTGAACGTGGAATGGGCGTTTCCATAGGCAGATTGCGCGAGGACTCATTGTACGATTATAAATTTGTAGGACTGTCGCATAATACGCTGCGCGGGGCAGCGGGCGGCGCCGTTCTCATTGCCGAACTGCTGAAAGCGGAAGGGTACATTCAGCGTAAAGCTTAATCCGTGTTAAGGATAATAAGCGGGAATTGAAGACAGCAGGCTCTCGAACATGAGGGCTTGCTGTTTTTTTATGATGACCTATATTTTGATACAATCAGAGGAGGTTATTCATGATTCGTGTTGTCTCAAGGGAGGAGAAACTTATGATTTCGGAACAAACGGCGAGGGCTTATTCAGCAGAAATGGAACAGACGAGGAAACTGAACCCCGTGCTGCTGCAGGAAATCTATGAGCAGGGTTGGTTTAAATTATTTATACCCGAGGAACTGGGCGGCCGGATGATGGCGCTGCCGGAGGCTCTATGCATTTTCGAGGAGGTATCCAGGCTGGACGGGAATTTAGGATGGCTGGTTACCATCGGGGCCGGAGGCGGGATGTTCGCGGGGTATATGCAGCCGGAGGCTCGTGCCTTGTTCTCTCCGAAGGAGGCTGTAGTAGCGGGAAGCGGCAGTCCTTCGGGCTGGGCTCGAAAGGTGGACGGAGGTTATTTGGTTTCCGGTGAATGGACATATTGCAGCGGTTCTTCATATGCAACGTTGTTTACGGCGAACTGCAGAATAGTGGAAGGGACGAGTGAAGAGGGGGAGGAGCTTCAGATCCGATCCTTTATATTCATGCCGGAACAGGTGCAGATTGTTCCCGATTGGAATGCGTTCGGCTTAAAGGCGACCGAGTCCCACACGATGAAGGCGGAGCAAATTTTTGTCCCGGAAGAAAGAACGTTCGATCTGTCGGAGCAGCTGGGCTTGGAGGAGTATGCCATCTACCGGTACCCGTTTCTCCCCTTTGCAGAGACGTCGTTTACAGCCGTAACTTTGGGCTTGGCCCGTCATTTTTTGGATGAAGCGGCCGCATTAGCAGAACGAAATCGAGCAAATTGGGAAGCGGCATCGGCAGAAAGGTATTCGTTCGTCATCGATCGGATCCGCCAAATGGAATCGCAGTGGTCCCATGCGCGCGAGACATTTTACCGTGTTGTTCAGCAATCTTGGGAACAGGTGGAAAAGGGAGAAATACTGGCGGAGAAGGAGCAGCTGCATGTCGGCCGGGTAAGTAAGCAAACCGCTGCAGCAGCGGTCCATGGTACCCGTGAGCTGTTTCCATATCTAGGAATGAGTGTGTTGATGGAGGATTGTCCGATCAACCGGATTTGGCGGGATCTGCACACGGTCTCCCAGCATGTACTGCTTGTTTCTTATGAGACTACCGTTACCGGATAATTGGCAGTGCATATGAACATACATCATGAGGGGCTGTCATAAGGCGGCCCTTTTTCGATTTTGATCGAGGCGAAATGGGGTGCAGAAAAGAAATTGCTTTAACCGTGACGGATTAATGGCCTCGGGTGTGTCTTATTAGTGGAGGGGGGATGAGCGTTGGATAATAAACAGCTGGTTGAACGGATTATCAAAGGGGATATGGAGGCCTTTTCTGAAATGGTCGACGTTTACCAAAATGTGCTGTATTCTGCAGCATTTAACGTTTTGGGCGATTTTCACATGGCTCAGGATATAGCCCAAGAGGCATTCATCAAAGCTTACATGCATATGGCAGCACTGAAAAAGCCGGAGCGGCTGGCGAGCTGGCTGTATTCGATTGCGAGCAGGCTAAGCTTGAATGCGCTTCGAAGCCGGAGGCAGATCGATACACTTGAAGATCATACGTGGCTGGCTGATTCTGCCAGTTTAGAGGAGAACGTGGAGCGGATGAATGACAGGCAGCTTGTTTGGAAGGCACTCTCGACCCTTGACCCCAGCAATCGTTCTTCCGTTATTCTCCATTACTTCGGGGGACTATCTATGGTGGAAATTGGACGGATACTCGATGCTTCGCCGTCTGCCATTGAAAGCAGGATCCGAAGATCAAGAAAGCAATTGAAAAAGGAGCTGTTGAAGACGATGGAAGAAGTGTTTGAGAATGAAAGATTGGGTACGGTGTTCAAACAAAGCGTATTGAACAAAATAGTAACAAAAGCCCCCTTTATCCTTGCAGGATACCGTATAGAAGCCCCTTTCCCAGAGCTGGGTAAGCATGTCCGGGCTTCCGTAAGAAAAATATACGATCACCTGCCGGCTCTTCCCGATCATATGAACAAAGACATCATCTGCCTGATTCCGCCACAGGCGCTTAACCCGCAGCGCCCGATGTTGTTTGTCGGTATGGAAATACCGGGGGATATCCGTTTGCCGGAAGGGATGGAGAAAGTATCGATTCCTGAACGAAGATTTGCGCTTTCGACCTTTAAGGGGACGCTGGATCAGTATGATGAATTTCACCGAAGTATCCCTGGAGTGATTACCGAGGAAGGGTATGTACCTATGGATATGTGGCAGGGATACTGCTTTGAGCTGTATCCGGAAAACACCTACAACTGGGCGGATGATGATGCAATACAGGAGATACGATTGTACTGGCCCATTAAATAAGCGGATAGGGGATCGGTGCGTCTGTACCGGTCTACTTTTTTGTGAATGGCCGCGCCGGACGAATAGAAGGCAGGATAGTTTTGAGGCTATGCCGAATACCATAATCTGGGCAGTATAAGCGATAGGAAGATAGATGACGCATCCTACAAGCGAAGAAAGAAGGGAATCCATCATGCGATATCAGAAGCTGGGGAACACACAAGTGAGCATACCGGTGATCGGTCAAGGAACTTGGAAGTTTGGTGAACATGAGAAAAATGAGCAGCAAGAAATAGAATCGCTGCGTTTTGGTATGGCTCAGGGTCTCACGTTGATTGACACGGCGGAGGAGTATGCGGCTGGAGGATCGGAGAAGGTCGTTGGAAAGGCGATTCAGGATGTCCGGAATGAAGTATTTCTGGTGACCAAAGTTTCTGCAAAGCATTGTTCCTATGAAGGTGTCCTCCAAGCGGCAGAGGGAAGCTTAGAAAGATTGAGGACTCAGTACATTGATTTGTATTTACAGCATTGGCCGAGTGAGGAGTATGATGTATCGGAAACGATGGCAGCTATGGCCGAGTTGGTAAACAAAGGTTTAGTTAAGCATGTCGGGGTCAGCAACTTTAACGTTCCATTATTGCAGGAGGCGCAGCGCCACCTGGGCAATGTACCGCTGGCTTGTAATCAAGTCGCTTATCATGTGAATGACAGATATATAGAGACTGAGATTTTACCTTACTGCAGGGAACAGGGAATTACCGTCATGGGGTACTCCCCGTTCGGTTACGCTCCGAAAGTGTTTGGCGGGAACGGTTTTCCGGAAGCGGGTTCGAAAGAACGTGAATTATTGGATGCGATAGCAAACAAGTATCATGCTTCCGCCTATCAGGTGGCCTTGAATTGGGTGCTGAGGCAGGACGGGGTCGTTACGATTCCCAAGGCAGCCAGCAAGGAGCATATTTTAGATAATCTGCATGCATTGGACTGGACATTAGATCAGGAGGACTTAGAGAAACTGGATCTGATGTTTCCTGTTCAACGTAGCGAGTGAGATTCGCAGTTCAATCTATATCGGCAGTCCGGCTGCCTGAAATGGCAAAAGAAACGAGAGTGAATCGATTGTAAATACGAAAGCTTGAGACCAGGGATCAAGAAGAGGTCAAAGCGCTGATGGCGGGACATCCTCTTCAGTTTCCTAAGTTTGTCATAGCGAGGTATCCGCCGCGTTGGAATGATTTCCTGAATACAGGGGATCGCACATCCAGCGGATATGATGTTGCAGTTATGGATACAGGTAAGATCGTCGGCCATGCGGGATATATCTTCAATCCTGAAGTCGATCTCTATGAAATCGTCGGCGTAGTGGTTTCGAAGGATGTTCAGCGTCAAGGCATCGGAAAAGCTTTAATCCAACAAGTGTGTGAGGAACTCCTCCGTCTAGGCACCACAAAGGTCATTCTTTATACCTTAGGTCATTCCGGTAATGAAGCCACATTGGAGTTTTACCGTCAAATTGGATTTGAACAGGTGAACTGGGAACAGGACTTTTTTAAAACCGATTATCATCGAGTTACATTTATCAAGGAATGATGAAGGAGCGGGCATGGATCATGCCTGTTTACGCTCCGATGGAGTCCGCATCATAAGATAGATGTTCCTGGGATGTGGTACAGGATAATAGAAAGAGGCGCATACATATGAGTGAAATCCATTACGAAATCCCTATAAGATGCAGAGGGATTGCCACGGTATTACTAAAAAAATTTCAGCATGACTACAAGGTGCTCTTATTGAAGAGGGCATCTAGTGTGCTCAAGGATACCTGGTGTTATATTGGCGGGAGTATAGAAGAAGGGGAAGCGGCATGGGAAGCAGCTTTACGGGAAATTCGGGAGGAAACCGGGATTGCGAAAGTAGCCTTATATACTTCCAACAAGTTTGATCAGTTTTACTCCGACCAAGAAGATTACATTTACGTTGCGCCCGTATTCGTAGGATACGTGGAGCCATTCCTGTAATGAAGTAATTTGCTCTTTGAAAAGAAAAAGCGCCTCCTGTATGCTGGGTCTCGGAATGGTTCGACATTCACTGCCCTAATTGAAGGAGGACGCTCAATATGAAGTATAAACT